>CAZBRY010000028.1:6243-16336 GCA_964494285.1 uncultured Lachnospiraceae bacterium | reverse complement strand
CAGTTGACAAAATACACAAAGCCGTGCTGACCGGAAATCAAAAAGCCATCGTTGCTTATACAAAAGAAGCGATTGAAAGCGGCAAAGAGGCGAAACAGCTGCTTGATAAAAGTCTGCTTCCTGCAATCGACGAGGTTGGTCGATTATTTGAAAAGGGGAAATACTTTTTACCCCAGCTCATCGCGAGTGCGGAGGCGATGAAGCTTGCGATTGAATATCTGGAGCCGATGCTGACGACACAGGATGCAAATGGGCCGCAGTCTACAATTGTCATTGCGACGGTCAAAGGAGATATCCATGATATCGGTAAAAATCTGGTTGCTCTAATGCTGAAGAACTATGGATTTAAGGTCATTGACCTTGGTAAGGATGTTCCAAAAGAGGACATCATCAAGGCTGCTAAGGAGCATCATGCACAGATTATTGCGCTTTCGGCTCTGATGACGACGACGATGCAGGAAATGCGGCATGTCGTGGAGTTGGCAAAACAGGAGGGTGTGCATGCGCAGATTATCATTGGCGGTGCTGTCATTACCCAGGATTATGCTGACGAGATCAAGGCGGACGGTTATTCTAAGGATGCGCAGGATGCTGTAAAATTAACACAACGGTTGATGAATTTATTGTAAGAGTTAAGTATATGAGGTAATGATCAGAGGGGAGAATAGTATGAGTAAAAAGACAATAGGTGCAGATCAGGAAAGTGTCTGCGAGATCGTACAGGAATCTATTATGGATTCTTCCGAAAAGAAAGTCGGCAAGAAGGAGCTACTAAAGCTTGATGGGGAACAGCTTGCTTCTGTTCGTGACACAGATTTAAAAGTCATTGCAGAACTTTTGCAGGAAATTAGAAATGAAAATTCCAGGGAAATGAAATATGCGAAAACGCAGATGCGGCTGGCGGTCTTTACCTCCCTCGCTTCCCTGATTATCATTATGATTGTTGCAATTGGTATGGCGTTTATTGTTCCGCGAGTGCTAGTGCTTGCTAATCAGGCGGATGTCATTTTACAAAGGACAAACGATCTGATGACGCAGGCGGAAACCGTTATGAACAATATGGAGCAGGTCACAACAGAGCTTGCAAAAGCTGATATCACCGGCATGCTGGAGGATGTAAATTCTTTTGTGGAGACAAGTCAGGAAAGTATGGGTGAAGCAATGAAGAAAGTAACAGATATCGATATTAATTCCCTTAACAAGGCGATCAAAGATCTTGGTACAATTGTAGCTCCGCTCGCAAAGCTGCTCGGCAGATAACTGTTTATTACTTTTATGGATAAAGGAAAGGATTGAGTAGAATTATGATAGGTGCAGATGCGATGGTAAAATGCCTTGAGTTGGAAGGCATAAAAGCAATTTTTGGCTATCCCGGGGTAGCGATCTGTCCGTTTTATAACAGCATTTTAAATACGGACATTGAAAGTATCCTTGTACGTACAGAACAAAATGCGGCACATGCCGCAAGCGGTTATGCGCGTGTAACGGGCGGTGTCGGCGTATGTGTGGCGACATCCGGTCCGGGCGCAACCAATCTCATTACTGGGATTGCGACTGCCTATGCGGATAGCATTCCGCTTGTTTGTATTACAGGACAGGTAAATTCTTCTCTGCTTGGAAGCGATGTGTTTCAGGAGGCAGATATTACCGGTGCGGCAGAATCATTTGTTAAATACAGTTATTTAATTAAAGATGTCGAGGATATCCCGCGCATTTTTAAGGAGGCATTTCATATCGCTTCTACGGGAAGAAAAGGTCCCGTTTTGATTGACGTTCCGATTGATATTCAGAATATGTCCATTGGTAAATTCAAGTATCCGGAAGATGTCAATTTGAGAACTTATAAGCCAACAGTAAAAGGTCATGCCGTGCAGATTAAAAAGGTCATTAAGGAGCTTTCTAAGGCAGAGCGGCCGATTATCTGCGCAGGCGGCGGTGTTCTGCTCAGCGATTCCAAAGAAGAGCTGCGAGCATTTTCGAGAGAGCATCAGATTCCGGTCGTTTCCACAATGATGGGAATTGGAGTCATGCCGACAGATGATCCACTGTATTTCGGCATGGTCGGTAATAACGGCAAATCCTACGCAAACCGTGCGATGAATGAATCTGATTTACTCATCATGGCAGGTGCCCGCGTGGCGGATCGTGCGGTTTCTCAGCCGGATTTGATTTTAGGAAATAAAGTGCTTGTACATATTGATGTGGATCCCGCGGAAATCGGAAAAAATATCGGTCCGACCATTCCGCTGGTCGGAGATATTAAGCACATTTTTGAAGATTTTGAAAAACAGGAATTGTCCTGCGACTTTTCTTTATGGCTGAATAAGCTAAATGGATATAAAAATGCGGCACCGGTTAGAAAGCCTTCGGATATCCGCTTTGTGGATCCGTCCGCATTCATTCGTATGCTTTCCGAAAAGATGGATCAGGACGCAATTTATGTGGCGGATGTCGGTCAGAATCAAATGTGGTCCTGCGCTTATCATGTCGTAAAGGAAGGTCAGTTTCTCACCTCGGGCGGCATGGGTACGATGGGTTATTCCATTCCGGCGGCAATGGGCGCGAAGAAAGCAGCACCTGACAAACAGGTAATTGCTGTCTGTGGTGATGGTTCTTTCCAGATGTCCATGATGGAACTGGCTTCCATGCAGCAGCACCATATCCCATTTAAGATCATTGTGTTCCATAATGGGTATCTTGGTCTCGTTCGTGAATATCAGGATCAAACATATAAGGGGCATTACTCTGTCGTGGATTTGTCAGGCAGCCCGGATTTGGGCAAACTTGCATCGGCTTATGACGTCCCTTATTTGAAATTGAGTGACGGTTCGAATATGGAGCAAACAATAGAGATGTTTCTGCAAATGAAAGAACCTGCTTTAATGGAATGCATGATTGATCCAATGGAACCCTCAAGATAACCGGGCTAAAAACAGGAAGAAAGGAGAAGCGGCAAAGCACTCTGTTTTGCCGCGACAAAATAAAATGAAAAGATTGTATTCCGTTCTTGTTGAGAATCGGGCCGGCGTTCTGATGAAGGTTGCCGGACTTTTCTCAAGACGCTGCTTCAATATTGACAGCCTTGCAGTCGGCGAGACCGACGACCCGAAGGTTTCCTGCATTACGATCGTTTCCTCCGGAGATAAAAGGACATTAGAACAAATCGAAAAGCAGCTTAACAAAAAGATTGATGTTATCAAAATCAAAACCTTTTGTGAGGAAGAAAGTGTCAGTCGGGAGCTGATGCTTGTCAAGGTAAAATACAACAAAAGCAATCGCCGCGAACTGATGGAGATCTGTGAGATTTTAGGCGCTCAAATCGTAGATATGTCCAAAACGTTGATGATGATCCAACTTTGTGATACGCCGGAGAAAACCGCACTACTCATTCAGATGCTGGCATCCATCAGTGTTGTTGAGGTTGCGAGAACCGGCACTCTTGCACTTCAAAAGTGCGCTTTGAGCGATTGATGATTTATTACTTTCCGGATACTTTCAGCCATAATTCATAACTTTGAGTTATGGAAAATATGAATATAGCGCATACATTGACAAGCCCAAAGAATGTTGCTAGAATGGGAAAAGCGGCAGAGATAAGCGGCTTTTCGCTAATAAAAAGAACTAACCGGAAAGGCGGTAGTACACATGCAAAAAGTATTTCAGTTAATTGTAGATAATACATCCGGCGTATTGAGCAGGATATCAGGGCTTTTCAGCCGCAGAGGATATAATATTGAAAGTATTACAGCCGGAGTGACGGCTGATCCGAGATTTACCCGTATTACAATTGTGGCAAATGGAGACGAGGACATTCTTGATCAGATTGAAAAGCAGGTTGAAAAACTCGTGGACGTGCGTAGTATCAAGGAGCTGATCCCTGAGGATTCCGTTTATCGGGAACTGATCATGGTTAAGGTGCGCGCAAATGCAGAACAGCGTCCGGGCGTCATTGCAGTATCTGATATTTTCAGAGCTAAAATCGTGGACGTCGCTTTGGATTCTTTGATCATCGAATTAACCGGAAATCAAGCTAAGATTGACGCGTTTATTAAGCTGTTAGAAGGCTACGAGATCCTTGAGCTTGCAAGAACAGGTATCGCGGGTTTATCAAGGGGCACCGTTAGCGAGAGGGCAAAACCTTTCAGTTATAGAAAGTACAAAATCATAGGAGGAAAGAAAAATGGCAAGAATTTTTTATCAGGAAGATTGCAACCTGTCCATGCTTGAGGGAAAGACAATCGCTGTCATCGGATATGGCAGTCAGGGACACGCACATGCATTAAATGCAAAGGAGTCGGGCTGCAACGTTATTATTGGCTTGTACGAAGGCTCAAAGTCATGGGACAAGGCAGTGCAGCAGGGGTTTGAAGTATATACGGCAGCGGAAGCTGCAAAAAAGGCCGATATCATTATGGTTCTGATCAATGATGAGAAGCAGGCAGCAATGTACAAAAGCGATATCGAGCCAAATTTAGAAGAAGGCAACATGCTGATGTTTGCACACGGCTTTGCCATTCACTTTGGTCAAATCGTACCGCCTAAGAATGTTGATGTTACGATGATTGCTCCGAAAGGACCGGGACATACGGTAAGAAGCGAATACCAGGCGGGCAAAGGGGTTCCGTGTCTTGTAGCTGTTCATCAGGACGCTTCAGGAAAAGCACTTGACAAGGCTCTCGCTTATGCACTTGCAATCGGCGGGGCAAGAGCAGGGGTACTTGAGACGACCTTCCGTACTGAGACGGAAACGGATTTATTTGGCGAACAGGCCGTACTTTGCGGCGGTGTATGTGCTTTGATGCAGGCAGGCTATGAGACGCTGATAGAGGCCGGCTATGATGAAAGAAATGCTTACTTTGAGTGTATTCATGAAATGAAGCTGATTGTAGACCTTATTTACCAGTCGGGCTTTGCGGGAATGAGATATTCCATCTCCAACACGGCGGAATACGGTGATTATATTACAGGATCGAAGATTATTACGGAAGAGACAAAGAAGACGATGAAGAAGATTTTGAGCGATATCCAGGATGGCACCTTCGCAAAGGATTTTCTTTTAGATATGTCACCGGCAGGCGGTCAGGCACATTTCCGTGCAATGAGAAATATTGCCGCAGAGCATCCTTCTGAGAAGGTTGGCGCTGAAATCCGCAAGCTTTATAGTTGGAACAATGAGAATGATAAGCTGATTAATAACTAATATGGTTTTTGCTACAGCTTCACAGAGAAAGGGTATCTGTATTTGCGGATACCCTTGAAATTTTGTTTGACATAGAAGTTCATTTATGCTATTATACATTCGTATGCCGCATAGCGGGGTAATAAGTGTTCCCTTTTTTAGAAAGGATTCCACCGAAGCTAGCGAGTAAAACGATAGGAGGTACCCTATGTACGCAATTATTGCAACAGGCGGAAAGCAGTATAAGGTTTCCGAAGGCGATGTAATTAAGATTGAAAAGCTTGGTGTGGAAGCCGGAGATACTGTGACATTTGATCAAGTTCTTGCTGTTAGTGATAAGAAGCTTTTAGTAGGCGAGGAAGTTGCAAGCGCAACGGTTACGGCTACAGTTGTAGACAATGGAAGAGGCAAAAAAGTCATTGTATACAGATATAAGAGAAAAAGCGGCTATCATAAGAAGAATGGTCATAGACAAGCATACACACAAGTTAAAATTGAAAAAATCAATGCTTAATGAGTGCGTCAGGTGATTCACATGATCATAGCGAAAGTTCTGAAAAAGCATGATGGTAGTTATTATTCGTTTTCCTGTCTGGGACATGCGGGCTTTTCAGTCAAAGGAAAGGATATCGTATGTGCGGCAGTTTCTATGCTGGCGATTGAACTGTTTACGGACGAAGAAGTGGAATGCGGTATGGAGGATGCAATTGAATGGAAGTTCTTATCATCCCCCGGTGAAAAGGCAGTCCTTTTGATGGATACGATGCTTTTAGGACTAAAAGAAATTCAAAACGAGTATGGAAAACGATATTTGAGACTTATTTTCGAGGAGGTGTAAACCATGTTAAAATTGAACCTTCAATTTTTTGCTCATAAAAAGGGTGTTGGTTCTACAAAGAACGGTAGAGATTCTGAGTCAAAAAGACTCGGCGCCAAGAGAGCTGATGGACAATTCGTAAAAGCCGGCAATATTCTTTATAGACAACGCGGAACAAAAATTCACCCAGGAGTGAATGTAGGACGCGGAGGAGATGATACATTATTTGCATTAGTAGATGGTGTGGTCAGATTCGAAAGAAAAGGAAGAGATAAAAAGCAGGCTTCCGTATATCCGGTAGAACGGTAAAAAGTGCGCAGGGTTTTAAACTTCATTGTTTAAAACCCTGTTTTTCACACAATAGAAATCTTTTTCTACTGGAATTTAGACAGGCAAGGAGAACAGGATGTTTGCAGACAGAGCAAAAATATATGTAAGAAGCGGGCATGGCGGCGATGGACATGTTTCATTTAGACGGGAAAAATATGTACCGAATGGAGGTCCCGACGGCGGTGACGGCGGAAAAGGCGGCGATGTCATTTTTGAAGTGGACGAAGGTCTAAATACGCTGACCGATTTCAGACATGTTCGAAAGTATTGTGCGCAGGACGGCGAAAAGGGCGGCAAAAGAAACTGTCGTGGAAAAAATGGATCGGATATTATTATTAAAGTACCCGCCGGTACGGTGCTGAAGGATACAGAAAGCGGCAAGGTCATCACAGATATGTCCGGCGATAACAGGCGTGTCGTTCTATTAAAGGGAGGCAGAGGCGGCAACGGAAATCAGCATTATGCGACCGCAACGATGCAGGCGCCCAAATACGCTCAGCCGGGACAACAAAGCCAGGAATTGAACATTGCAATGGAGCTAAAGGTTATTGCAGATATTGGTTTGATTGGGTTTCCCAATGTCGGAAAATCCACCTTTTTAACCAAGGTATCGAATGCCCGTCCCAAAATAGCAGACTATCATTTTACGACATTAAATCCCTATCTTGGAGTTGTGGATCTGGAGGATGCGAAAGGGTTTGTTGTTGCGGACATTCCGGGTCTGATTGAAGGTGCATCAGAAGGTGTCGGACTAGGACACGATTTCTTGAGACATATTGAACGTACAAAAGCAATGATTCATGTTGTGGATGCAGCATCGACAGAGGGACGCGATCCTGTTGCGGATGTTTATACAATTAATAAAGAGTTAAGGAATTATAATGAAGATTTAGCAAAGCGTCCTCAGGTAATTGCAGCTAATAAAATGGACGTGGTTTCTTCTGATGCGGAGGATCCTATTGAAAAGCTGAAACAGGAATTTGAACCGCAGGGCATCAAAGTATTTCCGATTTCTGCTGTCAGCGGATCGGGCATAAGAAATCTGCTTTATTATATGAGTTCTCTGCTTGCTACACTGGATGAGAATCCAATTGTATTTGAGCAGGAGTACTTTATTACCGGTCAGGATGATGCAAATGCGCCCTACACGGTCGAGTATGATACAAAAAATAAAGTATATGTGATCGAAGGACCGCGAATTGAAAAAATGCTTGGCTATACGAATTTGGACTCCGAAAAAGGCTTTACATTTTTTCAGAGCTTCATGAAAAGCAACGGGATTTTAGATGAACTGGTCACCCTTGGCATTCAAGAAGGTGACACCGTAAAGATCTATGGGCATGAGTTCAGTTATTATCGTTAATATTTATTTTTTTGGCAGGGCTTAAAAGCCGGCCGTAACATGAGAAAGGACAACTATGACAAGCAAACAAAGAGCATATTTAAAAGGGCTTGCAAATACGATGGAAGTGATCGTTCACGTAGGCAAGTCCAGCATCACACCGGAACTCGTCGGTTCCGTACAGGAGGCTCTTGAGGCCAGGGAACTGGTTAAAATAGGTGTTTTAAAAAACTGTGCCGATGACCCAAAGGAAATTGCACAGATTATTTCAGAACGCACCCGCTCTCAAATCGTTCATGTGATCGGAAAGAAGATTGTGCTATATAAAGAATCCAAAAAACCGAAGATCAAACTTCCTCTCGCATGACAAGGATTTTTTGAGAACTGGAAAGAGAAGGGAGGGGCAGACAGAATGAAGAAAAAAGTTGGGATTCTCGGCGGAACTTTTAATCCCATTCATATTGGGCATTTGATTTTGGCAGAAAATGCCTATGATTCTCTGCAACTGGAAAAGGTTTTGATCATGCCAAGCGGAGTTTCCTATCTAAAGGATCCTAAGGAAATTCTTCCGGCCAAACAGCGTATCCAGATGGTACAGCTTGCGATTGGAAACAATAAGCATTTGGAACTGTCCACCTTTGAGACCGATAGACCCGGAAATAGCTATACGCACGAAACTTTGACAATGCTCCAGGAGGAAAATCCGAATTGTGAATATTATTTCATCATCGGTGCAGATTCGTTATTCAATATTGAGCAATGGAGGGAGCCGAAGATTATTTTTGACCATTGCGTATTGGTTGCGGCGCCACGGTATCATATGGCAGACGAAGCATTATTTGAACAGAAAAAGCGTCTGGAACGGCTTTACAATGCCCGTGTACATTTGCTGAATACACCAAATATTGATATTTCTTCTAACATGATACGAATGAGAATTGCCGAGAAAAAGACAATTTGTTATTATGTTCCCAAAGATGTGGAAATGTACATTTATAAAAAGAAGCTTTATAGAAAATAAAGGACAAGTGGACTATGGTAAATTTTTCAACTAATAAGACAAATGATATTCAGAAGCTTCGACGGAAAGTAAAGCGTAAGCTTGATCAAAAAAGATATTTACACACGCTCGGTGTTTCTTATACGGCAGCAGCGCTTGCAATGTGCTATGAAGCCGACATCAAAAAGGCGCAGATTGCGGGCACATTACATGATTGTGCAAAATATATGGATGGACGGGAAATGCTGGAGCTTTGTGAAAAATATCATATTAGTATTACCGAGGTGGAGAGAAACAATCCCTTTCTACTACATGCAAAGCTGGGCGGTTTTTTTGCAATGAAAAAATATCACATCAATGACAAGGAAATCATTGGTTCCATTATCAATCATACGACCGGTCACCCGAACATGACACTGCTTGAAAAAATTATTTTTGTCGCCGATTATATCGAGCCAAACCGCTACAAGGCACCTAATCTAAAAGAAATCAGGAAGCAGGCATTTGTAGACCTCGATCTGGCTCTTGTAAACATATTAAAAGATACACTCGATTATCTGATTTCCATTCATGTGGAGATCGATGATATGACACAGAAAACTTATGATTACTATAAACGCGTTCTTGATGAAAAGGAGAAAAACAGAATTCATGGATGAATCAAAGAAAATGTCCAAAATAGCAATTGCCGCATTAAACGATAAAAAAGCCGAAGATATCAAAGTGATTGATATCAGCAAGGTGAGTGTTATGGCAGATTATTTTATTATTGCTTCCGGCTCTAACCGAAACCAGATTCAGGCGCTGATTGATCATGTGCAGGAAGAGCTGTATAAAGAAGGCTATACTCCAAAGCAAATTGAGGGCTATGAGACGGCGAATTGGATCTTAATGGATTATCGTGATATCATTATTCACGTATTCGATAATGAAAACCGTTTGTTTTATGATCTCGAACGAATTTGGAGAGACGGCGTTCTGATGGAAGAAACGGCATTTGAGGAATAAGTAATGCGCATTAATGATTCAAAAATCAGCCTGCACCCCTTCTGTAATATCTCAATAGCAGAAGGGATGCAGGCTGATTTAGCACAATTCTAGTCCATTTCTAGTTCATAAGACGGAAAACTCCGAAAACTTTGCCCAAAATATCCACCTGGTCAACTATAATCGGTTCCATTTCATCATTTTCAGGCTGCAGGCGATAATGCCCATTTTCCTTATAATAAGTCTTAACCGTTGCGGAGTCATCGACAAGTGCAACAACCAAATCACCGTTACGAGCGGTATTGCATTGCTCTACAAAAATCTGATCCCCATCAAAAATGCCAACATTGATCATGCTTTCTCCCTTAACTTTTAAAATAAAGGCTTCTCCGCCGGGTGCAAATTCAACCGGAATAGGGAAGTAACCCTCAATATTTT
>CAZBRY010000028.1:0-6233 GCA_964494285.1 uncultured Lachnospiraceae bacterium | reverse complement strand
CGGCATTCCCGCGGCAACCGTACCGATGATCGGAATACTTGTCATTTCATGGCGAACCATTTGAAAGCTGTCATCAATAATTTCAATTGCACGGGGCTTTGTCGGGTCCCGGCGGATGTAACCATTTTTCTCAAGTGTTTCTAAATGAGAGTGAACAGAAGATGTAGACTTTAAATGAACCGCCTCACAAATATCCCTGACTGCGGGCGGATATCCCCTCTTTAATATTTCTTCCTTGATGTATTCAAGAATTTCCTGCTGTTTTGGTGTGATTTTTCCATAACTCATGTGGTATCCTCCTTATAAAATAACGCTTTCTGTTAAAATACATTCCCTATAAAAGTAAAAATATTTTCTAAAATATGGATTGATGAATTTGATTTATATAAGTATAACACGTATGTTCGGGAAAAGCAAACATATATTCCAAATATTTGTTCGAAAAAGGTATTGACAATGGAATGTATGTTCTGTATAATGCAAATAAATAGAACGAATGTTCGCAGCGAATGTTTAATCCAGCTTGCAGAAATGGAATTAGATTCTTACGGGGGAATAGGATAATGGAAGGCTATTATATGGAAAGGGCAGAAGCAAGAAAAATGCAGAGATTACAAAGAGAGAAGCAAGTAAAGAGGCAGCGCCGTCTTGTTTTTGCCCTCTTGTTTACTTTTGCTTTGGTAATTGCATTACTGTCTATTACACACTTTTCTTACGCCAGTGTCGATTCGGACACCTTTTCCCGTGTGAAGTATTATAAGAGTATTATGATTTACAGTGGAGACACACTGGAATCTATTACTTCCCGGTATATGACTGCAGAATATGAATCAGCAAAACAATACATCTATGAAGTTTCCTGCATGAACCATCTTTCAGACGATTCGGTTTTAATTGCCGGTAATTATCTGATGATTCCATACTACGCGGACAACATTTCTATAGAAGTTGCTGCAAAATAACGAGGAGGGCAGTATGGCAGATGAAATTGTATTAGGTAACGTTATGGTTGATTGCGACGATGAAAAGGGACTGCAGAAGTTTTACAACGAATTATTGGGATGGGAAATTTGTGAGTTGTATGACAGACAGACCGGCGGTGCGCAGTTCTTCCGGTATTGTATTTCTGTTTATGGAAGAGCCTGATTATGTTCGCCCCATATGGCCGGAAGTGAAAGGACAACAGCAAAAACAAATGCATTTTGATTTTCAGGTAAAGGACGTTTTGGAGATGGTTAAAAAGGCCGAATCATTAGGAGCTGTCAAAACGGAAGCACAATATGGAGAAGGCGGCTTTATTACAATGCTAGATCCTTCCGGACATCCTTTTTGTTTATGCAAGAGTTGACCTGATTTTTACTTATTTACGGTTCGCGCAGCTTGACTGCATTCGCCGCCATGCGGCGGCGGTCGTCCTCAATGGCAGCATAATGTTTTTTTGTCGTATTGACATCTTTATGTCCAAGCACATCGGCGACAAGATAAATGTCGCCGGTTTCTCGGTATAGACTAGTTCCGTAGGTGCTTCTTAGCTTATGGGGTGTTATTTTCTTTAAGTTTGTCACGGCAGAAGCATATTTTTTAACCAAATTTTCTACGGAACGAACAGTGATCCTACTGTTTTGCATTGATAGGAACAACGCTGCCTCATGTCCGGTTTTAGGAATGATTTTATTCCGTTGTTCAAGATAATTTTTTAAAGCAGCTTCCACTTCATCTCCAAAATACACGACCGCTTCATACCCGCCTTTACGACGAATTAAAATTCCATTGTTTCTAAAATCAACATCTTTTAAATCCAAGCCAACACATTCGGATACACGGATGCCGGTACCTAGCAAAAGTGTCATCATGGCAAGATCACGCACCTTCGTTTTTTTATGAAAGGCGGCCTGCTGTTTTGTCATATTGGTACCTTGCTCCACATGATCGAGAAGTAACGCCACTTCATCTGCATCCAAACGAATGATTTCCTTTTTATGAAGCTTTGGCATCTCCACAAGCGCCGCAGGATTTTTTTCTATCATTTCATTCCTAAAAAAGAAATTATAAAAACTGCGCAGTGATGCCAATTTGCGCTGCTTTCCGCGTTCTTCATTCGTAATCTGTTCGTTATCCTTTTCATAGTAGGACAGGTAGTCCAAATATTCTAAAATATCGATTGGACGCAGCATATCTAGAATTTCGATCTTAAATTCCGTAATAGGAATGCTGTTACATGCAGGATTAACTTCATGGAGATAATCAAAGAATACCCGCAAATCATAAGCGTATGCAAGTCTGGTGCGCGTGGAAGTCGTATCCTTTATTCCCAAAAAAAAATCTCGGCAAAACAGTGGAAGAGAAGCGCTAATTTCACGGAGCTTTACCATATTATCAATATTTGTTTTATCGTGATAATTCATATGTTCCTGATTGAATGCCATGAAAGATTCCTCCTATTTCATTTTATTCATTATTTTATCCGGCCAGCCAGAAATATCTCCATTCACAATTGCCGTAAACATGCGTTCTTTTGCACCTGGGTGCTGATGGTTTAGATCCCTTAAGAGATTTTTGGCATATTCACGCTTCGTATAGCCGTCTGCAGGACAAGGACTTTTTTGTACGGGCAAATTCATTTTATTTTTAAAACCAATGATATCAGCTTCATTTACATACAGGAGCGGACGAATCACAGTCAAATCTGTGCGATCCAAATAACTTTTCGGAGAAAAGGAGTGAAACCGTCCTTCAAAAATCAGGGATAGCAACATTGTTTCAACCACATCATCCTTGTGATGGGCATAGGCTACTTTATTGCAGCCAAGTGCCTTTACCGCATCATTTAAAGCTCCCTTTCGCATTTTCGCACATAGAGAGCAGGGATTGGTCTCTTTGCGTTCTCCAAAAACGATTGGAGCGATTTCTGTACACACAATCGTATAATGGATGCCCAAATCATCACACAGCGCCTTGATTGGGCTCAAATCAAAGCCCTCAAAGCCTAGATCCACCGTTATGGCCTCAATCTCAAAAGTCTTCGGATAAAAGCGCTTTAGACCGTTTAGCGCATAAAGAAGTGTCAGACTGTCTTTACCGCCGGAAATGCCGACTGCAATTTTATCCCCCGTATCAATCAGCTGGTAATCATCAACCGCTTTTCTTGTAAAACTCAATAATCGTTGTAAGTCCATATTTTTATCCAATCAGCATATTTTTTATTTCTATAGCCAGTTAAATCGGCACATCTATTCGTTAAAGTTGTCTTTCGCGAATAGATCGATCCATCTTGATCAACTGTTGCTGAGGCCTGTTTCACTCGTTGTATTAGAAATTTCATTTTTTTGAGTCCTCCATTTCCGATGATGGAGACTTCTTCTTTCCCCTGCTTTCCGATACGACATGATCAAAGGTTTTCTTGGCAAATTTTATTTCCATTCCGGCATTTTGATCGTTCTCGGCCGAATGATAATCAGAATAGATATAATATTCCGTATCCTCGGGCAGATCTTTCTTGCGCAGGCGCTGATTGACCAACGTCTTGATCGATGCGTAGATAACAGCAAACAACGGAACCCCAATGAACATCCCAAGAATACCAAGCAGACCGCCAAATACCGTAATTGAAAAAATAACCCAAAAGCTGGACAAGCCTGTGGAATCACCAATAATTTTGGGCGCAAATACATTGCCATCTAATTGCTGCAGTATTAAAATGAAAATGACAAAGACAACGCATTTAAGCGGGTCAATCATGATCAAAATCAAGGCGCAGGGAATCGCGCCAAGATAAGGTCCAAAAAACGGAATCACGTCTGTCACGCCAATAATTACGCTGATCAAAAGTGCATATGGAATTTTTAATATTGTCGTTCCAAGAAAGCAGAAAATACCGACCAAAAAGGAATCAAGTATTTTACCGCTTAGAAAACCACCAAATGTCTTATTGGCAAATCGCATATTGTTAATAAGGTTATTGGCACTCTCCTCTTTCAAAATTGCATACGCAATTTTTTTTGCCTGCGCACAGAACAGTTCTTTACCCGAAAGCAGATAGATCGAAATAATGATGCCAATAATAAAATTAAAAATGGCCATTAGAAAGTCAAGCACACTGCCAATCAGGCTTGTGGAGGCTTTTGAAATAGCTTCCTGTACGGTTGGCAGCACTTGGGTCATAAACCAGTTTTCGATATCAATCCAATACTGGTCAAACAAATCCTCCAGGTCGGGATATTCGGTAAGGATATCGGAAAACCAAATGTTGATGCGATTCATATAGGTTGGTACTTTAATTAAAATGCTCTGTACGCTGTTGATTACCTGAGGTACGATCAGCATCAAAAGACTATACAAAATAAGGAGAAATGAAATCATTGTAAAAAAAATACTAGTCCCTCGTATCATCCCTTTCTTTTTTTGGCTTTCCTTTAATTTCATCTTAGTCCATAAAGGAAGCACACATTTTTTTTCATAAAAATTCATCATTGGATTCAGGACATAAGCGAGTCCGATTCCATCGATAATTGGAAGTAAAATCTTTATTGCAGCATCTTTTGTCTCCGACAGATCAGTTCCGTGGAATAATACATAATAAAAACATATGCAGGCACTGATAGAAAGAAATATGGTCAGTCCCAAATGGAAAAAGCGTTTATCAACTTGACGTTTCATCATTTATTTTCCTGTCTTTTTTCAAATTCGTATACAAACTGTGCAATCACTCCCGCCGTTCCGTCAATGCCGAGCAAGCCGCTATCAATCGTCAAATGATAACTTTCTGCAAGCCCCCACTTTTTTGAGGAATAATAGTTATAATAATTTGTGCGCTGTTTATCCTTCTTAATAATCATTTCCCGCGCCTTGTCATGCGTCAGATCATACTTCTCCTGAATGCGCTTAATACGCGTTTCGAGCTCTCCATGAATAAACAAATGAATACAATTTTTATAGTCGGCAAGCGCATAATCTGCACACCTTCCGACAATGACACATGGCCCTTCGTCAGCAATCTTTTTGATCGCCTCAAATTGAGCCAAAAAAACTTTATGGCTGATCGGCATATCTACATAGGCAGATGCCGAATAGCCAAAGGAATAGGTGTCCATAACTAAATTGTATAAAAAACTGCTTGTCGGACGCTCGTCATGATTTTCAAATAATTCGGGACACATACCGCTGTCTTTTGCCGCCCGCTTTAAGAGTTCTTTATCATAGCATTTAATTCCGAGCTTATCCCCGAGTTTTTCGCCGATCTCTCTTCCACCGCTGCCAAATTCACGACCAATCGTAATAATTGTGTTCATATGATCCCTTCTTTCCCAATGTGATTCTAATTTTAGTATACAACAAAGTATACTGTTTTGAAAGAATAAACTATATATTAGATTCTATTTTGCCATACGTAAAAATGTGAGTAATTTTTCAAAATATGCAGGAAGCGGCGCATCAATTTCCAAATATTCTTTTGTTGCCGGGTGAATCAATCCTAGCGTCTTTGCATGAAGTGCCTGCCCCTGCAGGTGCATCGGACTTTTTAAACCGCAATAAACCGGGTCACCTACGATCGGATGCCGGATACTGGCCATATGTACACGGATTTGATGGGTACGTCCCGTTTCCAGCTTGCATTCAACAAGCGTATATCCCTTAAACCGTTCAAGTACCGTATAGTTCGTGACGGCTTCTTTTCCATTTTTCGAATGAATTGTCATTTTTTTTCGATCACTCGGATGTCTGCCAATTGGTTCGTCAATTTTTCCAGAATCATTTTCTATCAGCCCATGTACGAGCGCAATATATTTTCGGTTGAGAGAATGCTCTTTAAACTGTGCGGCAACTGCCGCATGAGCCGCATCATTTTTACAGACAACTACAGATCCGCTTGTATCCATGTCGATTCTGTGTACGATACCGGGGCGCATAACTCCGTTAATACCGGACAACTGTCCGCTACAATGATATAATAGCGCATTGACCAGCGTCCCGTTGTAATGCCCCGGAGCAGGATGCACGACCATGCCCTTTGGTTTGTTGACTATAATCAGATCCCTATCCTCATAAAGAACATCCAAAGGGATGTTTTCAGGAAGGATATCAGGAACAACAGCGTCCGGCGCTAAAATGGAGATCAAGTCATCACAGGATACCCTGTCATTTGCCTTACAGATGGATCCGTTTATCAGCAAACTACCATTTTTAATCAGTTTTTGCACATAAGAGCGCGAAAAATCAGTAAATACATCGGCGAT
>CAZBRY010000027.1:14694-16346 GCA_964494285.1 uncultured Lachnospiraceae bacterium | reverse complement strand
GAAGTGTCCGTTACAACGGGGCAAGACACAAAACAGAGATTGGACCGACTAAGCGGAAGAAAGTCCGTACCGTAGATTTCTGTGACACACTCGCAGTAATCTTACGAAAAGCAAAAAAGGAACAGCATAAACAGCGGCTTCAGTACGGAGAACTCTATCAGCGGAATTATTACAGGGAAGTAAAGGAAAAGAACAGAGTGCATTATGAGCTGTACCATTTAGACGGCACAGCTGAAACACCTCCTGATTACGCCGAAATTTCCCTTGTATGTATCAGACCTGACGGAGCATATGAATCACCCAGCACAATAGGAATTGTCTGCCGGACGGCAAGGGATAAAGTACCGGGGCTGGAGGGATTCCATTTCCACGCATTACGTCATACCTATACAACCAATCTTCTGTCAAACGGGGCACAGCCCAAGGATGTGCAGGAACTGTTAGGACACTCGGATGTCAGCACCACCATGAATGTCTATGCCCACGCCACAAGGGAAGCAAAGCGGACTTCCGCAAGACTTCTGGATAAAGTGGTCGGGCAGTAACCATCAACAATCAAAACTGAATAAAAACTTTCCCTTGTAGCTGCTTCATAAGGGCAAAAACAAGGGAAAAGGATACATATAGAAAGGCTTGGCAGTCTGCCAATCCCCGAAAATCAAGGAAAGTTAAGATAATAACTCTATAAATTCAAATTTTTCTATGAATATTTCTATTTCTAAAGAATGGATCGATGAGACGCTGCATCCTGAAATACCAAATGGCGCACAATATGATGGCGTTATTACGAACTATACGCAGCAAGCACTGCGCGATTGGAAAATTGAAATTGATTTACCTCAGGACTCTGTTCTTGACAGTTTTTGGAATGGGAATTATACAATCGAAAACGAAAAAATTATCATTACACCACTTGATTATAATGAACAGATATCACCAAATGACTCAATCACGTTCGGGTACGTGCTTTATTCGAAAAATTTTTTAGATTTTGAAACCGGAACATTAAGTGGATATCAGGTCATCAAACAAATTTCCTCTCCCGTCTTTTGGGGATTAGTCACCGCTTTTCTTGTCTGGCTCATTGCACTGATTATCCAGATTATTACGTATCTGCGTACGAGAAAATTTTTAAGACGCCATGCAAAGGACTCTGAAATTATTTCACAGTCTATGAACACCTTTGCCGGCTTTATTGATGTGAAGGATTCTTATACCCAGGGACATTCCACAAGGGTTGCGATTTATTCAGGTGAAATCGCACGTCGCATGAAGCTGGATCCCGAGGAAATTAAAACGCTGTACTATATTGCGCTTATGCATGACTGCGGAAAAATCGGTATTCCCGACGCAATTTTGAATAAACCGGATGCTTTGACTGTAGCGGAACGGGATATGATCCAATCCCATACGCAGCTCGGCGGAAATGTCCTTAAAAGTTTCACTGCAATTTCCGGAATCCGGGATGGCGCACTTTATCATCATGAGCGTTTTGACGGACAAGGTTATCCTTCCAAATTGAAAGGACTTCAAATTCCTCTCTATGCACGGATCATCTGTATCGCCGACTCCTATGATGCAATGAGCAGCCGACGCTGCTACCGAAAGCCATTTTACAAGGATCGTACGATCGAAGAGCTGACCGTTAATTC
>CAZBRY010000027.1:0-14684 GCA_964494285.1 uncultured Lachnospiraceae bacterium | reverse complement strand
TTGATATGATCAACGATGGATTTGTAGACCTCGTACATATGGAAATTCAAAAGGATATTTGGGATTCGCCGCTTGCCGCCGCCCATAAATAAAAACCTGCCACCGTGGCATAAGGAGCATACCGTCTTTTATATTTCGCAAAGAGTGCCGGGGTAATGTCCTTATGACGGTATACCCTTTGCATTCCGCGACGGATTCCCAAATCCCCATAACTTAGCACATTGGGGCGCTGCATAGAAAAAATCAGCAGCATTTCTACCGTCCATATGCCGATGCCGGGCAGCTTGATGAGCACATCCGTCACCTGTTCGTCAGACATTTTTGCAAGCGCTGACAAATTCAGGCTTCCGTCGAGTATTCGATCGGTAATTTCTTTCATATAATGTGCTTTTCTCATTGAAATACCGCAGCCCTGCAGCTCCTCCTCAGAGATTTGTGCCAGATGAGCCGGGGTCAGCGGCGCAAACTTCTCCTGTATCCGTCCCCATACCGTATTGAGCGCTTTTGAGGAAATCTGCTGCCCCACTATCGAATTTAACAACGCTTCATAAAGATCCGGTATAACCGTGCGCTTTAGAATGCCAAGCTCTTCGATGACCGCACCGAGTACAGGATCCTTTTTCTTTAAATATTGCATCTCCTTCTCGCCATATGAAAAATAATACGGCTGTCCCTGCTTATTTTCCATCTATTACTATTATCCTCTCCATGAATTGACCTCTTTCTATTATCTCTTAATATGAAACATTTCCTTGATTTCCTTTAAAGCGTCGCTCCGCATTCGGGAAACCGCGCCCGGATTCCTTTCAAGAATGAGCCGCAGGCTTTTATATTCCTTATCGGTCTGCATATGCAGCCGCAAACGAACCTTGCCAAGCTCCTGCATATAGCACTCCTCCTCCGGACTATCCGGCTTGTTTTTCCGGAAATAAAGCTTTGCCTGCTCCTCAAGCTTTTGCAGACGATCGTTATTTTTCTCGCGGACCCTGTTCAGCGTCTCTTCTACCCATTCCTTCCGGGACTGCTTCTTTAACGCCCTGCTCTCCTCATATTTCTGCCACTCATCGTCCACGATAGCGGAGAGCACTTCAACTCGCTTCTCAAGATGTCTGAGCTGTTCATTGCTCTCACTCAGCTTCGTGAGCATTTCCCGCAAATCTATGGCTTCATTGAACGACTGCGTGAAATCAACCGCCACATAAATCGTCAATGCAAACGCCGCGATATCCGCCGCCGTTTTCGGTATCGAAAGCACAAGCCCTTCTATCGGCACATGCCCAAACCGCACGAGAATGACCGAAAAGACGCCCCATGCAAGCGAAACAAAAAAACAGATGTACCCGTTTAAATTGAACGGCTGATCGCTGTAGTCCCAATATCTGACCTCAAACAGCTTTTCCATGCAGGCTCCCGTGCAGTATTCCAACACGGTCGCGCTCACCAGACCAAGTATATACACGAGCATAAGATGATCCTTTACCGGAAGCGTCGCAAATAAGATCACGATCGCGCCGGAGCCGTAGATCGGCAAAAACGGACCGTGCATGAAGCCTCTGTTTACCCATTTCCGTTCCTTTACAGACACATAGCCGGTCTCCCATACCCAGCCGATAAAGCAATAAATGTAAAAGAACAACATCCATTGTGCTACCGTATAGACACCCATTTCCATACTCCTTTGTAAAATCGACATGCACATATTCCTGAGTGCCGTCCTTGCCCTTTACCAAAATCCATTCCTTACCATCCGTCCCCATGAAAAATGCTTTCTGCCATTTCGGAAAAAGTTTCATTTACAGACATTTTGCTGGGCACACCGCCTTCAATTTCTTGGTAAAAACCACAGAGATAGACCATCCGTTTTCATTTTCCTGAACAATATAATTGATTTTATATTAATCTCCCTTTTATTGGTTATGCAACCGGCCGTGCGAGGCACGGCAGCCGGCTTTACTTGGTACTTGCCCGTTTGGTTACTTGGCTACTTGCCCGTTTGATTACTTGGTTGCTTGGCTCGCCTACGGGCAGAGTTTCGGAAGATTGACTCTTTTGGATTATTATTTTGTTTTTAAGGCGCGCATCGAATTCAGGATCGCGATTACTGAGACGCCGACGTCGGCGAATACGGCTTCCCACATGTTGGCGAAGCCGGTTGCTCCCAGCAGCAGTACGAGTGCTTTTACTGCGAGCGCAAATATGATATTCTGTTTCACGATGCGCAGTGTTTTTCTCGATATCTGCACGACGGAGGCAATTTTTCCGATATCATCGTCCATCAGCACGACGTCCGCAGCCTCGATGGCTGCATCCGAGCCCATGCTTCCCATGGCAATTCCGATATCCGCTCTCGTCAGTACCGGCGCATCATTGATGCCGTCCCCGACAAACGCGAGTTTTTCCTTTCCATTCTGTTTCTGCAAAAGTTCTTCTACCTTCGCCACCTTGCCGTCCGGCAACAGCTCCGCATGGACCTCATCGACGCTAAGGTCTTTTGCCACGGCTTCTGCGGCTTCTTTTCTATCTCCTGTCAGCATGACGCTCTTCCTGACGCCGAGCTGCTTCATGCGTTCGAGCGCTTCCTTCGCGCCCTCCTTTATCGTATCCGCGATGACGATTGCTCCTGCAAACATCCCTTCGCTTGCGGCATAGACGACCGTGCCGCCGCTTTTACATGGAATATAGCCGATCCGTTCTTCCTTCATCAGCTTTTCGTTGCCAAGCAGCACTTCTTTTCCATCAATTATCGCGCGAACGCCATGTCCGGCAATTTCCTCCGCATCCGTGACCCGGCCGCTGTCCGGCTCTTTTCCATAGGCCTCCGCGATCGAAGCCGCAATCGGGTGATTGGAATAGCTTTCTCCCAAAGCCGCCAGCTCTAAAAGCGCCTCCTTCGTGCAGCCCTGCGGAAGAATTTCCTGTACTTTAAATTCGCCCTTTGTCAGCGTTCCCGTCTTGTCAAATACGATCGTCGTCATTTCGGCTACGGCTTCCAGATAATTGCTGCCCTTCACGAGCACGCCCAGCTTGGATGCCGCACCGATTCCTCCGAAGAAGCCGAGCGGAACGGAAATAACAAGCGCACACGGGCAGGAGATAACGAGAAAAATACAGGCTCGTTGGATCCATTCACTCCATCCGCCGTCCGCAATCAGCGGAGGCAGCAATGCTAAAAGCAGCGCTCCGACCGTCACGACAGGCGTGTAATATTTTGCAAACCGTGTGATAAAATTCTCTGTCCTTGATTTTTTGCTGCCCGCATTTTCCACGAGCTCCAATATTTTAGCAACAGTGGAATCTTCAAACTCCTTTATCACCTTCACCCTTAAGGTGCCGCTCCCGTTGACACAGCCGCTGATGACCGCATCACCCGCTGCCGCTTTCCTTGGAACGGACTCTCCCGTCAGCGCCGCCGTATCGATCAGCGATTCGCCCTTAAGCACAATGCCGTCGAGCGGAATACGCTCACCCGGTTTGATCACGATAACGCTGTCTACCGCCACCTCCTCCGGATCCACCTGTCTGAGTCTGCCGTCCTCCTCAATATTTGCATACTCCGGACAGATATCCATCATATCGGAAATGGATTTGCGGGACTTATCGACCGCATAGTCCTGAAACAGCTCTCCGACCTGATAAAACAGCATGACTGCGATGCCCTCGGAGTACTCCTTGATACCAAATGCACCAAACGTCGCCAGCATCATCAGAAAATTTTCATCGAATACCTGGCCATGCCTAATATTTCTGACCGCCTTGAAAATAATATCATAGCCGATCAGCAAATAAGGAATCAGATACAGCAAAAACAAATACCAGGTCCCTGCTATGCCATCAAGCCTTCCCGTATACTCCGCCACAAGCAGTCCGCAAAAAATTAGAAATGTAGCTATGATCCGGTCTAATACCCGTTTCTGCTTTTTTGTCATTTTAAAACGCCTCTTTTCTGTCAGGTTTTATCCGGTCGAACTGCTGTCTTTACAATAAACAACTCACCATCACACCAATATCCTGCAATCCGGCTCTACCTTCGCACAAATACTGATAATTTTGCGCATGATTTCATCAAATCTGTCGTCTTCTGCTTCTACCGTAAGCTTTTGTGCCATAAAGCTCACGCTGGCATCGCTGACACCGTCCAGCTTTTTGATCGCTTCCTCCATCTTTGCCGCACAGTTCGCACAATCCAGATCCTCTAATTTAAATTTTTTCTTCATCTTATATCGTCTCCCTTCTTCTCCTTTTATCATATGCGTCCCGCTTTGACACCTCTACCGCCCCATAGCCAAACGCGTTTTATCATTTGTCTCATTTTGTTTCATGTGCTCTTATTCTTCAATATGTTCTCTTCCCTGCGCAATGATTGTACGGACATGTCCGTCGGCAAGAGAGTAAAAAACGGATTTTCCTTCGCGCCGGCTGCTCACAAGCTTTGACTGCTTTAATATTTTGAGCTGGTGTGAAATCGCAGACTGTGTCATGTTCAGCGCCTCCGCAATATCGCATACGCACACATCCGCCTCAAACAGCACAAACAAAATGCGGATTCTCGTCGAGTCCCCAAATACCTTGAACAGCTCTGCCAAATCGTAAAGCTCCTCTTCCGCGGGCATTTTTTCATTTACGATTTTTAATGAATCCTCATGCAAACAAAACGTATCACAACATTCCATATCGTTCCCTGCCATCGCTAAATGCTCCTTTCCTGATTCGATGCCGCATCGTATGCCATCTCTGCATATGGCAATACGACATCGTCCTTTTTTATTTTTACTTTTCTTTTCTCAACCTTTTCATTTTTATATATATTCATTTGAGCAACTGTTCATATATATCCTATTCCTATTATCAACAGATGTCAATACCTGATTTTATTTTTTTTTGGAAGCAGCACAAAAAAGGTGGAGCATCTATTTGGCGCTTGGGAAGAAACGATAGTCTGGTCCTGTTTGCAGGGGATTATGGGAGAAATTTATGCCGGGTATTCAGAAAATCCATTAACAGCGATGGCGATACTTGGAGATTTTATTTTCCTTGCAGGCGTACCCGACGAGGAATTTGTGTGGTATCGGCCGGATTGGCACAGAAAGAATTTTACGATCATGGTACCGCAGCATGACGGATGGGAAAAGCTGATCGAGCACTGTTATAAAGAAAGAACGAAAAAAGTAGTCCGCTACGCTGTAAAAAAAGAGCCGCATGCATTTGATGCAGCGAGGCTGAAAAACGCGCTGTCGGCGTTACCCGAAGAATATGAAATAAAAATGATCGATGAAACTATTTATCGGCAATGTATGGCTGCCGACTGGAGCCGGGATCTGGTGTCACAATTCGAAAATTATGAGCGGTACCACAGGCTTGGTCTGGGCGCCGTTATCCTGAAGGATGGGGAAGTCGTATCCGGCGCATCCTCTTATTCCCGTTACAGGGACGGTATCGAGATAGAAATCGATACGCAGGAACGTTATCGGAGAAAAGGCTTTGCCTATCTTTGCGGTGCAAAATTGATTTTAGAATGTCTGGATAGAAACCTATACCCAAGTTGGGATGCCCAAAATACGAGTTCTCTGGCATTAGCAGAGAAATTAGGCTACCATCGCGACCATGCCTATCCCGCATATGAAATATCGGCTATCTCTTTTTCCGATGCGCTGTGATAATTGTATAGCTGAAGGCATTTACCGTGATCACGCACCATTCGACAACATCACCCGCATCCAAACAAAGGTTCCTTTTGATACGCTCGACTCCCAGCTCTGTTGTATGCACTACTCCGGCTCTCGCTTCCACTTTCTAACAGAAGAAAGATGTTCCTTTACCAGTTTTTCCTCACCGAAGTCGGTGGGGTGATAATATTCCGTGCCCTTCATTGACTCGGGCAGACATTCCATCTTTGTCAGCCTTTCTTCCGCATTGTGGGCGTACTCATAATCCTTGCCATAATCAAGCTCTTTCATCAGCTTTGTCGGCGCATTGCGAAGCTGAAGCGGCACAGGCTCCAGCCGCTGATTCCTGATATCGCTCTTGCATTGTTCACAGGCGGTATAGAGCGCGTTGGATTTGGGCGCCATCGACAAATAAGTGACCGTATGGGTCAAATTGATATCGCATTCCGGCACACCGAGAAAATGGCACGCCTGATAAGCCGCCACCGCCACCTGTAGGGCATGGCTGTCCGCCATGCCGATATCCTCACTCGCAAAACGAACGAGACGTCTCGCGATATAGAGCGGAGACTCGCCGCCCTGGAGCATCCTGAGCATCCAATAAATCGCCGCATCCGGATCACTGTTACGCATGGATTTGTGTAATGCAGAAATCAGATTGTAATGCTCCTCGCCGTTTTTATCATATAAAAGTGACTTCCGGCTGATGCACTGCCCCAGCCCCTCGTTCGTCACCGTAATACCGTCTTTGGACAGCTCCCCGTTTAGAACGGTCATTTCCAGCGTGTTTAAAGCCGCCCTCGCGTCGCCGTTCGCAAATGCCGCGACAGCCTTAAGCTGATCCTGCGTGATAAAAATGTGCTGTCCCCCGTAGCCCTTCGGGTTCTGCATCGCATTGTCGAGCAGCCTGCACAAATCCTCTTCGGTAAGTGCCTTTAACACAAACACCTTGCAGCGGGACAACAGCGCGGAATTGATTTCAAAAGAAGGATTTTCCGTCGTCGCGCCGATCAGGATAATGCTGCCCCTCTCCACATACGGCAGAAACGCATCCTGCTGTGCCTTGTTAAAACGATGGATCTCGTCTACGAACAGAACGGTCCTGATCCCGAGCAGCCGGCTTTCATCCGCCTGCTTCATCACATCCTTGATTTCCTTGATGCCGCTCGTTACCGCAGAAAAATTAATAAAATCCGCCTTCGTCCTGCCCGCGATGATGCTGGCGAGCGTCGTCTTGCCGACGCCGGGCGGACCCCAGAAGATCATCGAGGATACCTGATCCTTTTCAATGAGCTGACGCAGCATCTTGCCTTTCCCGAGCAGATGTTCCTGTCCGACAAACTCCTCCAGCTTTTCCGGCCGGAGCCTGTTTGCAAGCGGCGCACTCTGCACTCTGTTTTCCTCAAATAGAGACAGTTGTTCCATCAAAAAAATCCTCCTGCCTACAGTGTAGCAAACATTTGTTCTGTATGCAAGAGGAGCTTTTTATTTTTAGAAGTAAAAGATTTTTATTTAACGGGCAATCATCGTATTATCCACGGTACGATCCGTAAGCTCCTGCACGGTGCGCTCCTCCTTCGGCACCCGGAAAATATATTTTAGACGCATCTCATAATTCCTATTCAATTGATGTGCAACACAACGAGACATACAACAACACAGACCAGTACGGTCAAAAATAAAAATGAATTTTTTAAATCTAAGTCCTAAAATGGTTTATTCAATGGTTCCTCCTATGCTGCTACTATAGGAGTGTTATCTGTAAAGCCATTATATCGTATCTCGAGTGAGAATGCAGGAGTGAATTCTTATTGATCCACTGTGAACCTCATTTAATGGCATCCGCCTCCGCAGTGCTTGCAGTCACCGCCACATTGCAGCGATTTCCCGTTTTGCTTATCACGTACCATGCTTCTGATGATCAGGCACACAACACCCACTACTACAATACCGGTTATAATTGTTCCCATACGAGCACCTCCATTTCTAATTTCATCTTTTGATTTTATCTTGCGGCTTTATCTCATGCCGACCTTCTTTTTTACTGACATGTGCAGCGTGTCACTCTCCTTATACGGCCTGAATAACAAATATAGAAATCCTATAACAAGAAGGAATGCCACCACCGTTCCAACTCCGAATGCGCCTGTTGTGAACATTGTCCCAAGCTGGTAAACACAGAGTGATACGACATAAGCCAGCAAAGTCTGATAGCCGACTGTAAACCAAAACCATTTCTGGTTGTTCATCTCTCTCTTAATTGCACCCATTGCTGCGAAGCACGGGGCACAGAGCAGGTTAAATACAAGGAAGGAATAAGCAGCAACTGCCGTCATACTACTTGCAAGTGAACCCCAAATCTCCGCTCCATCTTCCGCAACCTCTGCGAATCCAAAGAGAATACCAAAGGTCCCAACCACGTTTTCTTTTGCGATCAAACCGGTCACTGCCGCAACCGCCATCTTCCAGTCTCCCCAGCCAAGTGGTGCGAAAATTGGCGCAATAACGCTACCCACGACTGCTAAAACGCTGCCGTCAAGTTGTTCTGCCTCCAGCATTCCAAACGCTCCGTCAGCCCATCCAAAACTCATTAGGAACCAAAGCACGATGGTAGAGAGCAAAATGATCGTTCCCGCCTTTTTGATGAAAGACCAACCACGCTCCCACATGCTTCTGAGCACATTCTCTGCCGTCGGCATATGATAAGCCGGCAACTCCATAACAAACGGTGCAGGATCTCCTGCAAACATTTTAGTTTTCTTTAAAATAATACCGGAGAAGATAATAGCCGCAATTCCGACAAAATACGCGCTCGGCGCAACCCACCATGCCCCATTGAACAGGGCTCCCGCAATCAATGCAATAATTGGAAGCTTGGCACCGCAGGGAATAAACGTTGTCGTCATAATTGTCATTTTACGATCTCTGTCGCTTTCAATCGTTCTGGATGCCATAATACCCGGAACTCCACAACCGGTGCCGATCAGCATCGGGATAAAAGATTTTCCGGAAAGTCCAAACTTGCGGAAAATACGATCCATAATAAACGCAACTCGCGCCATATAGCCACACGCCTCAAGAAAAGCTAAAAAGATAAACAAAACGAGCATCTGAGGCACAAAGCCAAGTACTGCGCCGACACCGGCCACGATACCGTCAAGAATCAGACTTTGCAGCCAGTCTGCGCAGCCAACCGCAGTCAAAAGACTTTCCATAAGAATTGGAATGCTGGGTACCTCAAGACCAAACAAGCTCCATCCTTCACCAAATACGCCATCGTTTGCCCAATCAGTTGCCCAGGTACCTACGGTCGTTACAGAAACAAAATAAACAAGAAACATCACAACCGCAAATATCGGCAACGCGAGAAGGCGGTGCGTGACAACACGATCAATTTTATCGGAAGTTGTCAGCTTCTTTTTACTGCTCTTTGTGCTGCATGCATCGATAATAGAGGAAATATAGAGATATCTCTCGTTTGTGATGATACTCTCCGTGTCATCATCAAATGCATCCTCCAGACGTTTTATTTCTTTCGAAACATCGGGAACCATTTCCATCCGGTCTACGATTTTGTCATCCTTTTCTAAAAGCTTGATTGCAAAGAAACGTCTCTGCTCTTCTGCAATATCCGCCCCAAGCTTATATTCTGTTTCCTCAATAACAGACTCAACCTCCTGTGCGAACTTATGTACCGGCACAGAACCAAGTTTCTTTTGTGCTGCTTTAACAGCCTTTTCAGCTGCTTCCCGGATTCCCGTCCCTTTTAAGGCGGAAATTTCCACAACCTCGCAGCCCAACTTCTTACTCAGCTCATCAATATGGATCTGATCACCCGTTTTTTGAAGAATATCCATCATGTTGACTGCCATAACAAGCGGGATTCCCAGTTCCATAAGCTGCGTGGAAAGATATAGGTTACGTTCAATGTTCGTTCCATCCACGATATTGAGAATCGCGTCGGGGCGTTCCGTAATCAAGTAATTTCTCGCAACAACTTCCTCCAGTGTATAAGGAGACAGAGAATAAATGCCCGGCAAATCCGTGATGATTACCTCTTTATTCCCCTTCAATCTTCCTTCTTTCTTTTCTACCGTTACCCCCGGCCAGTTTCCGACAAACTGGTTAGAGCCGGTCAGCGCATTGAACAATGTTGTTTTACCGCTGTTCGGATTTCCTGCTAATGCAATTTTGATTGCCATTCTATTACTTCCTCTCTGCAATTAATATCTTTCTTTTATAGTTTGCTCTCTCGTCCTGAAATTAGTTTTGGCTAACTTCTGCACAAAAAAAATTACTCAACTTCTATCATTTCCGCATCCGCTTTTCTGAGGGATAACTCATAGCCTCTGACCGTTATCTCCACCGGATCGCCAAGCGGTGCCACTTTCCTGACAAACACACTGACTCCCTTCGTGATCCCCATGTCCATGATACGTCTCTTTACGGGACCGGTTCCGTTCAACCTCTTTACCTGAACCGTCTGGCCGCACGCAATTTCCTTTAATGTTTTCATTTTCAGATACACTCCTGTTCTCTTCTATATTTATATTTCATTTTACACCATAATCTTATTCGCCATTTCTTTTCCGATCGCAACACGGGAATCCTTAATATTAACGATCATATTACCGCCGATTTCCGATATAACTGTCACGATTCCACCGGTCACAAAACCAAGATTCTCTAAAAATCTGCGAGTTTCCTCTTTTCCGCCAACCCGTCTGATTACATTCGGTTCGCCTTCCCTTACCATAGTCAGTGGCATATGCGCATCCTCCTTCTCATTATACCGGAAGCATCTATCTTCCTAATTTCTGCACACAGAGCCTAAAAAGCCATAGCCAACCCGTGTTCTATCTATCTGTTCACTGTTAGTATATTCGAACAGTTATTAGATTTCAAGAACTTTTGCCACCCTTTCAAAATTTTTTTTAGACACTTTATAACGTTTATCCTTTTACTTTGGAATCAACACAGGCATACTAATTTCTTCCGGACTTGTAATTTCATACTGCGATTTTGCAGTCACAATATCTGCCCTTATCCGCATCATATAAAGCCCTTTACTCTTGGGTATTTTGGAAGGACGCGGTCTGCCCGTCGATGCACAGAGCGCACGCAGTGCTTTCATAAACTCCTCAGGCTCCTCCGGCTGCAGAATTTCCGCTTTTCCATATACGGTAACACTGCGGTAGTCATGCCCTTCTCCGCGATATTTCTTTGTTCCGAAACGATCTAAAAAAACTTGAATATTACAAGCGACATTCGGATTCTCCTTGATCAGGTTGACACGATGCCCCTGAACAGCCATATGCAGATAAAGTGTCAATCTATCCTCCTCCCAGACATACCCATAATTCATCGGTACAATGTAAGGGTATGGCTCATCATGCAGCGCAACCGTACAGACATTGGTCATATCGAGCACTGCGCTAATCAGCTTGGTATCTTGAATTCTCCGTTCCTCGCGAATCATTTTCAAATTGTTGTGATCTGTCTTCTGAATCCTTTCCGGACACTGTCCCAGCTATTTTTATCAGTATAGCATTCCAAAAACATAATGAAAAGCCCTGTCAGTCTGGTAATAATAGGCATCCTGTATCGTAAAGTCCCCTAGAATTCCTTATATAACAAGAAAATAGCCCGTCTGGCGCTTTAACGCAAACGAGCTTTCTCTCATCATTCATGATTCAACTTATTTTCCGCAGCCGGCAAAGCCGTATAGCTTATACCACCGCATCACTCCTCCATATACTGGCGGATGTAATCCTCAACCTCACTTTTGTCAATGCAAAGAGCCAAAGCCAGTTCTTCATATAACCGATCCTCTGCAATGCGGACGTACTTATCGTCGACTGCCGTCACCTTTTTTCCGCTCTGAAGTCTCTCACTCTTTCTGAAATAAAGTGTCTTGATCATCTGTACAAGGCGGCTGCAGTCACAGCTATTGACCGCACTCTTATACTCCTGCTCCCGTTTCTTTTCATCTGAAATCCACAGCTGTTCGATTTTCGGAATGTCATTGAGCAGCTGCGTCACTTGATCTTTGGACAGAGCAAACCGCAAGACGACCTTATCATTATCCACCGGAATAAAAATCTTGCCGCCGGTTTCATAAACAGGCTTTAAAGTATAATACAAGCGATCCCTTGGAGCCGTACCGATATTTAACGTACCGATTTCCTCTACCGTACATACACCGCTGTTACCACATACAATGTGATCGCCAACCTGAAACATACTGCCTCCTTTCTAATTCGTCTAAAAAGGATTGACTCATTCAGCGAACAGAATGAAACAATCCTTTTCCCTTTATTCTATAATTAGTATAACACACTTTTTCTTTTTATGTAAGAGAATAATCAGACAAAAACATATTTTTGTCAATATTGCCTCATAACCGCATTCCTTCCTCCATAAATATTGACGACTTTTTCGGTCAATTCCTTTGTGTCTGCATATATCGGTATGCTGTGGTCAGCCCGTCCAGCAGTAAGGCAAAGATAATGATACCAAGGAAAAAATATTGAAAATTTTCAAATATACTGATGATAAACGCTTCTTCACCGGAGAACAGCTCCGCCGCTCTCTTCGTCAGCTCCGGATTGACGATTTTTCCATCCGCGAGCCAAAAGAAAGCGAGCACGCCGGAGCAGATGTCCACAACTGCCGATACGATCAGTAACCTTTTCGTATACCTGCCCTCTAACAGCGACACGATTTCCCGCACAAGTCCAAGACCCGCAAACAATAACAGGAAATAGCGCATTTCCCTGATGGCCGACGCGTTGAAAATCGGAACGCGTTCTCCGCTTTCAGTAAATACCGCACTGAACACCTGTGGCGCCCAAAGGAAAATGCAGACGAAGAGCACGAGAAATACCATCATGCTGATTGGCTCCCATTTCGGAATCAGCTCGTTTTTTTCCGGGACAGGCGGCAGGCTGTTTAAGTCAAACGCCTCATTGATTTGAATATTCTTTTTATAAAAGTAAGTAAACAGCAGCGTCACATAGGCGAAGGCCGAGCCTAATCCGCCGATCACCATGGAAACCCACTGCATCGCGCTCACATACCAGGCAACCGGCTCTACAGCAGTTATTAGCTGCACCAGAGAAGCGACGGTCATACCAAAGGCTACACACACCAGAACAATTTTCAGCACGAGCAGATAGGACGCATAATAAGGTGCTCCAATCAGGCACTTTTCACCGCCGCCCTCATATTTTTCATATAACTCATTCGGCGTGCCAAGCTCCGTCAATACGACCCGCATATCCGCTTCCGCCGGAATGACCTCCCCGCAACGCTCCTCCAGCATATCCCCGATCAGCGTCCGAAGCTCATTTGCCACATCTGTTTTCTGTTTTGACGGCATCCGCTTTGTCACCGCATAGATATACCGTTCCATCAAATCCTCTGTTTTCATTTCACACCTCCAACAAGCGGTTTACATCCGCTGAAAATTGCTTCCAATGAACTTTTGTTTTTTCTAACACAACTTTTCCATCCTCTGTCAGGCTGTAATACTTTCTCGGCTTCGCTTCACTTGTCTCCCATTCGCTTTGCAGCAGCCCCTGCGCCTCCAATCGGCGCATCAGGGGGTACAACGTATTCGCCTCGATCGGAATCCCGTTCTCCTGCAATACCTTCACGAGATGGTAGCCGTATTTCGGTTCTCTTAGCTGGCTGAGCACTAACAAAATCAACGTGCCGCGCCGCAGCTCCAAAATCAGTCCCGACACGATTTCATCATAATTCATTTTCAAAAATACCTCCTTTTCCCGTTTCTTATATTGAATAACATTTTCTATTACACTATATTGTATGATATTACTATACCGTGTGTCACACACTATGTCAAGAAAAATAATAATTATTTTTTTACTATTTTCTTCTGTAATTTATGTCGTTGTGGTACACTATGCAATGGGGATTATATCTTCGATTTGTTAACAGGAATTCAAGAAAAAGAGGAAGTGGATAGAATACTATGAAACGTGCATACATAAAATATTTTCTCGCATTATTGCTTTTCGGTTCTAATGGGATCGTCGCAAGCCACATTGTACTCAACAGCTATGAAATCGTCTTTTTGCGGACATTAATCGGCTCGGCATTCCTTGTCATCGTTTTTTTATTAATGAAAGGAAAGAAAACCGCATTTTCCAACAAAAAACATCTTTTGTATTTAGTCATTTCCGGCATTGCCATGGGAGCGAGCTGGATGTTTCTCTATGAATCCTATTCGCAGATCGGCGTCAGTCTCGCGACGCTTGCCTACTACTGCGGACCCGTCATCGTGATGGTGCTTTCTCCGCTTGTCTTTCACGAACGCATCTCCGTCTCAAAGGTAGCCGGATTTACAATCGTTCTGCTCGGAATGTTCCTTGTAAACGGAGAAGGACTGCAAAAAAATGGACTTTCATGGGGGCTGCTCTGCGGCATTCTTTCCGCTGTCACGTATTCCTTCATGGTCATCTTCAACAAAAAGGCGAGTAGCATTACCGGACTGGAAAATTCCACCTATCAACTGATTGTCAGCTTTTTGACCGTTTCGGTCTTTGTATTCTCAAAGCACGGAATCGCTGCTTCCGGTGTCCTGCAGAATTTCTTGCCTGTCTTAGTCCTTGGCATTGTAAACACCGGAATCGGCTGCTATCTTTATTTTTCATCCATTCAGAAGCTTCCTGCAGGCTCCGTCGCGATCTGCGGCTATTTAGAGCCGTTGTCCGCCCTTGTTTTTTCGGCGCTTCTTTTACACGAGCGGCTGACTATTGTCCAACTGTTCGGCGCCGTCCTCATCCTGTCAGGCGCACTTCTCGGTGAGCTTTGGCTGAAAAATACATCTTCAAGCAGCAAAATCCCCTAAGCCACTCCTTCCTCCGCTTCGTCAAACAAATGATCCCGCGTAATATTTTTCAGCCATTTTCCGCTCTTATAATGTTTCAGCACGACCGGCCACTTTACAAACTCGTCGGTGCAGAGCAGGAAGTATACCCACAGCACTGGAAGCTT
>CAZBRY010000026.1:819-16370 GCA_964494285.1 uncultured Lachnospiraceae bacterium | reverse complement strand
TCCAGACGCATGTCTCTGATAATTTCTGCCCTTTCCAACGTATCTACGTCCGAATGGAGGTATTTAACACGGATGCCGACTTTACGCATATATTCTGTCAAATCCTCCGCCATGCGCTTTGTCAGCGTCGTCACCATAATTTTATTATGATCCGCCGTCTCTTTATTGATTTCACTGATCAAATCATCGATCTGGCCTTGCGTCGGACGGACTGATACCTCAGGGTCCAGGAGCCCCGTCGGACGTATGATCTGCTCCGCACGCAGCAGTTCATGCGTTTTCTCGTATTCTGACGGTGTCGCGGAAACAAACATCATCTGGTCTATTTTACCCTCAAATTCGGCAAAGTTCAAGGGGCGATTATCTTTCGCCGATGGAAGGCGGAAGCCATAATCCACCAGCGTTGTCTTTCTCGCCTGATCGCCCGCATACATCCCCCTGATCTGCGGAACCGTCATATGCGATTCATCCACAATAATCAGAAAATCATCCGGAAAATAGTTCATAAGTGTATAAGGGGTGTCGCCCGGCTTGCCGCCGTACATATGACGGGAGTAGTTTTCGATTCCGGAGCAGAAACCTGTCTCACGCAACATTTCAATATCAAAATTCGTCCGCTCAGAAATACGCTGCGCCTCTAAAAGCTTATCTTCGCTCTTGAAGAACTTCACGCGCTCTTCAAGCTCCTCTTCTATCGTCTGCGTAGCCTGCTCGATTTTCTCGCGCGGAATCACATAGTGGGATGCCGGAAATATCGCAAAATGGCTCATCTGCGCCTTTGCCTCTCCAGTCAGCGCATCAATTTCTGTAATACGATCAATCTCGTCCCCAAAAAACTCAATCCTCACAGCCTTATCGCTCTCCCATGCAGGAAATACCTCAATGATGTCCCCCATCACACGAAACTTGCCGCGACCGAAATCCATCTGGTTACGTTCGTAATTAATGCCGATCAGTTCGCGGATGACATCATCCCGATCCTTGGTCATGCCCGGCCGCAGGGAAACGATCATGTTAATATAATCGGCCGGACTGCCGATACCGTAAATACACGATACGCTCGCAACAACGATCACGTCCCGCCGTTCGGACAAAGAAGCAGTCGCCGACAGGCGCAGCTTATCAATCTCATCATTGATCGCAGAATCCTTCTCTATATAAGTATCAGTAGAGGGAACATATGCCTCGGGCTGATAATAGTCGTAATAGGACACAAAATATTCTACGGCATTCTCCGGAAAAAACTCCTTAAATTCACTGTAAAGCTGCCCCGCAAGCGTTTTATTATGGGCAATAATCAGCGTCGGCTTATTCAGTGCCTGAATGACATTCGCCATCGTAAAGGTCTTGCCGGAGCCGGTCACACCCAAAAGCGTCTGAAACTGGTTCCCCTCCAAAAAGCCCTCAACAAGCTGTGCAATCGCATGCGGCTGATCGCCGGTTGGGGCGTATTCGGACTGTAATTTGAACTCCATGAGGTTAATTCCTTTCTTAAACTGGTACGTGGTCAATCATTTTAAGGCTGTCTGTCTGCTTTGACTCTTTGCGTACTTAGTATATCAAACATAATGAAAAAAGTACAGAGCAAATCGAATGTTTGTTCTGTACTTTTGGATTTTCTATCAAATTTATCTTTGATACTTATTTCAGCAGTTCCACTGCGCGATTGAGCTGGTTATCGGTTTCGTCTTCCTTGTATGCATCGTAATCAAATTCCAGCGTTTCGTCCGGTTCGATACCGATACCATGTATATTCTGACCGCTCGGTGTATAATACTTGGATACGGTCAACTTTACGCCGGTACCGTCGCCTAGCGGTACGATTTGCTGCACAATGCCTTTTCCGTAAGTGGTCGTCCCAAGCAACGTTCCTGATTTGTAGTCCTTGATCGCACCTGCCAATATTTCAGAGGCGCTGGCGCTGTTTCCGTTTACGAGCACTACCATAGGCTTATCAAAATAATGCTCCGCATCGGTAGTAAGCTCTTCTCGGTTTCCGTATTTGTCCTCGGTGTAGACGACAAGTCCTTCCGGCAACAGCATATCCGCAATATCAACGACAACATCCAGATTTCCACCCGGATTATCGCGCAAATCCAAAAGAAGCGATTTCATGCCATGCTCCTGCAGATCGTTAAGAGCCGCCTGAAACTGATCCCTTGTAATATCGTCAAATTCCATGATTGCAATATAGCCAATTCGGTCTTCCAGCATTTCATACTCAACTGTTACCGCTTCCACACGGCGGCGCGTGATCTCAAACCGTACAAGCTCATCCTCTCCCGTGCGCTGTACAGCAAGCAATACTTTCGTGCCCTCCGCACCTTTGATTTTGGATACGACGACATTGATGTCCTCTTGAGTGATATCCTCGTCATCCACTTCTTTTAAAATATCATCCGGCAGGATTCCCACTTCCTCCGCAGGTGTCCCAGGGATCGGCTTGATTACTTTGATTTCCAGCGTCTCTGCATTCTGCTGCAAATAAGCACCAATTCCGTAATAAACACCCTCGGAGCCTTCCATCATTTCATTGTATTCTTTTTCCGTGTAGTAAACGGAATATGGATCACCAAGACCTCCCAGCAGTCCTTTATATAGTCCGTCACGCAAATCGTCCCCGTTTACCTCATCCAGATAGTAGTAACTGATTGCAGACTGTAGTACATCCAATTTTTCCTTTACATCCTCCGTGACAATGCTTGCCTGCTCTCCCGCAACCCCCTTCAGAAAAGAAGATACAAAGGTTCCGTTTATTATTTTTCCGACCAGTGTCACAGAAAGACCGATCAGCGTGATTACCAGCACAACTCCCAAAGAAATAAAAATACCTTCTTTTCTGCCTTTGCTGCGCTCTTTTTTGCGAAGCTTTTTAAGCTCTGCCTCTTCTCTTACTTCTTCAAGCTTCTCTCCGTTTTCATCCATTTCTATTCCTCGGTTCTTATTTTTTCATTAAAATTATTTGAATTCTTTGCGCTTCCCATTTACTACTGCAAGTAATTCCATGGACTTACATAGCTTCCATTCAGTCGAACGCTGAAATGCAGATGATTACCTGTGCTTCTTCCGGTCGAACCGACAGTTGCAATCTGCTCTCCGCGAGCGACCATCTGCCCCTGGGAAACGCCGAGCGAGGAAGCATGCATATAAACCGTATACAATCCGTCTCCATGATCGACCATAATATAGTTACCCATCGTTGACGAATAAGAAGCCGCCACAACCTCACCATCATAGGCTGCAAGAATCGGAGAACCGCCCGGAGCTGCCATATCGACACCATTGTGGAACTGCTGCACGCCCAATATCGGATGGATTCGATTGCCGTAATCATCTGAAATCCGCGTATACTTTGGAGCCGGCCACGCAAACTGACCGCCATCATAGGTGATCGCCGCTTTGTTTTCTTCAAGTAATCGCTTTTTCTCCGCAAGAATTGCCGCCTCCAAATCCTTGATCAACTGGTCTTGTGCCGCAATCTCCGCCTTATACTGCTCAACCGCCGCTTCTTTATTTTGAATATCGGATTCATACACCGTGATTTCTTCTTCCTTAGAAGAAATCAGTGTTTCAACGGCAGACTGCTCCGTCGCAAGCGCGGCATTTGCCTCCTCCAATTCCTGGTGCTCCTGCTCAAGCTTATTCTTCGCTTCAGCAATTTGCTCCTTTGTCTCCATATATTGTTCAAGCATTTTACGATCATATTCTGAAATTTTATTAATAAATTCCGCTTTATTCAAAAAATCCGTAAACGATTCGGAGGAAAACAGCATTTCCATATAAGAGCCGCTGCCCTTTTCATACATAAAGCGAATCCGCTGCTTCATCGCACTATACTGCGCCTCTTCAATTTCCTGAGCTTTCTCAAGCGCTGCCTGCGTTACCTGAATGTCTGCTTCCTTCTCGGAAATCATCGTATTCAGATCCTCAATTTTTGCATTTAAATTATTTAAATTGGTATCAAGCTGTGTAATATAATCCTGCAGGTTAGTCTTCGCGCCCTCAAGACTTTTTAAAAGTGCCTGAATGTCAGTCAGTCCGGATTTAAGCGAATTCCGATTCTGCTCCGCCTGTTCTTTTGTCTCCTCACTCTCCTTAATATAATCATTCGTTAAGGACGCATACACAACTAGCGGCATTTCTGCCGCTATCAGAAAGACTGCTATTATCATGCAAGCGAAGCCTGCGCATTTGTGCTTCCTCATCGTTTATCAAACCCCTTATTTCGATTAAATCCTCCTGCGCGCGATACCCACTCCCCAGCAGACCCCGCTTCGCATTTTATCATATCTGATAAGTAGACAATCGTTTACACCCTCAAATGCTTGCGTACCGTTGAAAAGCTTCCAAAAAATCCAATCCCCACCCCAAGAATCAGAGAAATCGGGATTAGCCTCGAAAACATTTCATTGACCGACATGAATTTTAAAATATCTGATAAAACACTAAACTTTTCCGCCGCATAGACCATCACATTGATATAAATATAGTAGACCGCAACCAATGGCAATGCAGAACCGATCATACCAATCAATATCCCTTCTATCACAAATGGAGAGCGAACGACAAAATCAGTCGCACCAATTAGCTTCATGATGGAAATCTCCTCTTTCCTAACCGAAATACCCATCGCCACAGTGTTGCTGATCAAAAACAGAGAAACTGCCAGCAAAATAGCAATAATGCCTATTGATACATAACCGATCAGTGAATTAACATTGGATAGAATATTAGCAACCGTATCCGATCGGTTAACATCCCGGATGCCGTCCATCGACTCCAAATAAGAAACAAGCGCGGGCTGCTTTGCCACATCATTCATATAGATCTCATAGCTGTCGGAGCCTTCCAGCGGATTGTCGTCTTCATATCCTTCGGCATATTCACCGAGATAGTCCACCTTAAACGTCTCCCATGCCTGGGCCGATGATACAAAATTGACCGCCGACACCTCCGGACGCTGTCTGATTTCTTCTCCTATCTGTTGGATGCGGGCATCATCCAGACCTTCATCAAAAAATACCGCTACCGCCACGCCGGACTGCGCCGCCTTCACACTATTCTGCACATTGACAACCACGGCATAAAACAATCCGAACAGAAAAATGCATGCGGAAATCGTCGCAACGGAAGCCAATGAAAAGACTTTATTGCGGAAAATATTTTTAAAGCCCTGTTTAAATGTGTAAATTAATGTACTAATCCTCATCTATATATTCACCCTTTTCCTCATCGCTGATAATAACGCCCTTTTTCACCGTAATGACCCGCTTGCGCATGGCATTTACAATTTCCCGGTTATGCGTTACCACAAGCACCGTCGTCCCTCTTTTATTAATTTCCTCCAACAGCTTCATGATTTCCCAAGAATTCCGCGGATCCAGATTACCAGTCGGCTCATCAGCCAACAGAATAGGCGGGTTATTTACAAGTGCTCTTGCAAGCGCAACCCGCTGCTGCTCGCCGCCGGACAATTGCTTTGGCTTCGCCTTGTATTTTTCCGCGAGTCCCACAAGCGAAAGCATGGCCGGCACATTTTTTCTGATCTGCCTGGTAGGCACCTCAATGACGCGTTGGGCAAATGCCACATTTTCATATACGTTCCGATCCTTCAACAGACGGAAATCCTGAAATACGACACCAATATTACGACGGAATTTAGCTATCTTACGCCGTCTTAGCCTTGCCAGATCATAATTGTTTACAATAATTCTGCCGCTCGTCGGTGTCAGTTCCCTTAAAAGCAGCTTAATCAATGTGGATTTCCCTGAACCGCTGTCACCGACAATAAAAACAAATTCTCCTTTTTCAATATGCAAGCTCACGTCATTGAGAGCCGGCACACCATTCGAATAAGATTTACTTACAGCCTCCATTGTAACCATATTCTTCTCTCCTCATTTCCCTTATCAGTCGACCAAATAAAAATTTGCCCCCTCCCGACAAATCAATATTCGAAATCTTCCATGTACTTCATATATTTCACAACCATCAGTGCAATTTTAAACGTAATCGCATCCTCAAACACCCGCAGATCCAGCCCGGTGCTCTTCTGCAGCTTGTCAAGTCTGTAAACAAGTGTATTCCGATGTATGTATAGCTGCCGGCTTGTCTCCGAAACATTCAGACTGTTTTCGAAGAACTTATTAATCGTAATTAACGTCTCCTCATCAAAGTCGTCCGGCGATTTCCCGTCAAAAATTTCTTTAATAAACATTTTGCAAAGGGGAATTGGAAGCTGATAAATCAGCCGCCCAATACCAAGCTCACTATATGCAATCACATCTCTGTCATCAAAGAAAATCCTTCCGACATCCAGCGCCATCTTCGCTTCCTTATAGGAACGGCTGACCTCGCGAATCTCATTGACAATCGTACCAAACGATACATGAATATTGCTTTCCTCTTTGGTATTAAACAGGGCAAGTATCTGCCTTGCGGCCTTCTCTGTCTCCTCATAACCCTCTGCGGTGGAAAGTTCCCGCACGACAATAATATTTTTCTCATCCACGGCGGTAATAAAATCTTTTGACCGCGCATTAAACAGATTGCGGACACTCTCAAGCGCATTGACTTCCTTGTCGTTTACCGTCTCCACGATGATGACAATCCTGCGCGCATCCGTATCAATGTGCAGCTTTTGAGAGCGGCTGTAAATATCCACAAGCAGGAGATTGTCCAGCAAGAGGTTCTTGACAAAATTATCCTTGTCGAAGCGTTCCTTGTATGCAATCAGAAGGTTCTGTATCTGGAAAGCGGCAATTTTGCCGACCATATAAGAGTCCTCCATATTTCCCTGCGCAACGAGAATATATTCCAGCTGCAGTTCATCATAAACTTTAAAAAACTGATACCCCTGAAACTCTTGACTGTCCGCCGGTGAATTCGTGAAATTGACCGCCGCGTCCTCATAGTTGATTGCTTCCTTGAAAGTAGAGGCGAGAACCTTCCCATCAGGATCTATGATAGAAAGTTCTATCCTTGTAATACCTTTCAAACCCTCAATCGTGCTTTGCAAAATCTGGTTTGATATCATGTTCCCCACTCCTTTACGCTTAGTAACCCATACTTATCTTTAATTCTAATACAAATTTACAAAAAAATAAAGAGATAATTAGTAATTTTCACTAAAACCTTCGCCCAACACCTCTCTTGCCTCGGAAACAATTACAAATGCATCCTCATCGACAGAGCGAATGATGTCTTTTAAACTGATCAGCTCTTTCTTGGAAACAACACAGTATAACATCCGCTTTTCATTTTGGGAATATAGCCCCCGGGCTTCTATCGCCGTCACGCCACGCTCCAGCTCGCGCATAATAGCCTCCGCGATTTTTTCATGTTCATTTGAAATAATATAGACAACCTTCGAAAATTTCCAGCCTTCAATCACAAAGTCCGATACCCGGGTCGTAATGAAAACAGCCAATATCGCATAAAGTGCCTTGTGCATGCCAAAAACAGAAGCGCCGGCGATGATGATCACCGCGTCAATTACCTGCATGATCTGCACAATAGAATAATGCCGCCACTTGCCGTGCAGCAACGTTGCCAGCAGATCTACACCCCCGGTCGTCGCATCCGAGAGCAATACAAGACCAAGACCCACACCATTCAAAAGGCCGCCGTAGACCGACGAGAGCAGCAGATCCTGCTGTACCAGATCCATCTGCGGGATCACAGCCAGCCATGCGGACAGCAGCACTGCCCCAAAAATTGTTTTTCTTAGAAAACGAAGACCCCGTTTTCTTGCCGCCACGGCAAACAACGGAAGGTTTAAAACGAGGTTGGTAAACCACAAGGGAATGCCGTATCCTAAATAGGATTCTGACATTCCCTTTATCATGATGGAAATACCCGTAAAGCCACCCGTAACAAGGCTTGATGAATCGTAGAAATTTTTAATTCCAAACGCCATCAGCATCGTACCGATAACCATAAACAGGTATCCCCTCAGCTTTTCTTTTCCATTCAAAAATCGCATGGATCAATCTCCCTTTTCACGTCCGCTCAGATATTTAGAAACGGTTCGCCTAAATATCGTCTTTTCAATCAGTGTGCTCAGATTCCTTATTTTTAAACCGTTCTTTCCTTCTTTTACTAAAAAGTTTTCCTTGATCGCAACCCAAAGTTTCGCATTCATTTTGGATTTATTTTCATAAACAAACTGCTCTTGCTTTGGAGACGGCAGTCTGGAAAATACAACGTCCGGCGAAGTGCTGTTAATCTCGTTAACGATCGTATCCGGATCTCCTGTCAGGCGCTCAAACGCATACGAACCGACAATCTGCACACCCGGTGCATTTTTCTCAAGGTATTCTGTCGAGATCTTGATTGTCTCCTCCTTTTCCGTCAAAATAAAAACCGTTCGTTTCTCCATAGACAATTTTTTAATGAATGCCGTATAAAAGCCGCTGTTCTCGACCTCCTTCAGCCGCTGGCGACTCGCCAGATTGGCGGCATATAAAATTTCCGTAGAAACAGGAATCGTCAAATCCATAGACTGAAGCCAAAGCTTTAGTTCCGGACTATCCTCCGCAGTTACCAAAATGTCTGTCGACAGAAAGCAAATCGTATCGACTTTGGCATTCTTTAAAAACTGATCGACCATTCTCATTGCTTCTTTCACCGAATAATCTTTCAGCTCTATCCCCAGTACACGCATATTCTTCATATTCCGTTACCTCCGGTACACCCTGTATGCCGCTTTGCCGGTACGGTATGTACGTAAAACCCCAACATCCTGTTACAATTTATTAAGTATAGCAAGATTGAATTTCACTGTCAACTGTGATAGGATGAAATGACACCCCTGCGAAATGGAGATTTTATGAAAACAGTAAAAAAAGAAGCGGTGATCGCATATTTGCTCGTGCTGGCAGGTGCGATCGTTTACATCTCTTTGATTTTTAATCAAAATGTCTGGCTCGATGAAGCCTTTACGGCTGCGCTCGTTCGCACCGATATGGCAGGCGTTCTGGAACGTTCTATGGACGATACGCTGCCGCCTTTGTACAATGTTCTATTGAAAATGATGACGGATCTATTCGGCTACCGGGTTCCGATCATGAAGCTGACTTCCGTCATTCCCATGATTCTGACCATGCTGCTTGGAGCCTCCACGATCCGGAAGCGGTTTGGTGCGCTCACATCCTACCTGTTTATCATTGCGATCGCTGCCATGCCAAACATGTTGTTTTACGGCGTAGAAATCCGCATGTACAGCCTCGGCTTTTTCTTTGCGACTGCAAGCGGTGTTTATGCCTATGAAGCCGTGTGTGATTCCAGCAGAAAAAACTGGATTCTTTTCACGCTGTTCAGCGTTCTTGCGGGCTATGCCCATCACTTTGCATTTGTAACAGTCGGCTTTGTTTATTTGTTTTTGCTGCTGTATTATTTCTTTTTTGAAAAGGAACACTTGAAGCGCTGGTTTTTCTGCCTGCTTGCGACGATTCTTCTGTATTTTCCGTGCCTTCTGGTCACACTGAAGCAGTTTGCAAGCGTCAGCAGCTATTTTTCCATGCCTGAGGTCACTCTTTTTGTGTTTCTTAAATACATGCGTTATCCTTATACGGTCGGGCAGACCTTCGTTTCAATCGCACTCATACTTTCGGTGTTGCTGCTCATTCTGCGCTTTATTTCAAACAAAAATCGAAAGCGCAGCGATTACTATGCGTTTTTATGCCTCATTACCTATTACGGCGTCCTCGTGTTTGGAACCGTTGTTTCCAAACTAATGACCGCAAATATTTTTGTTGACCGCTATCTGTTTTTTGCGACAGGCCTGATCTGGCTGTTTTTTGCAATCGAAGCCGGAACGCTTCGAAAGGATTTGATTTCCATTATTTTGGCTTTGGAACTCGTTGTCGGAATTGTCGGCTATCGCAATGCATATCGAATCGAATATACCGATGGTGCCGACACGCTGCAAACATATCTGGATGCAGCTGTTTCTGAGGGGGACGCCCTTTACACCCTGGAGGAGTATGAAGAGCTTGCCTACTGCCTGCCCTTCTACGCGCCCGACCTTACAAATTATGAGGTGCTTTCCGATGCGGCAACTGCCGCCTCTGCTTCCGGCGGAACGCTTTGGTGCGCCGTCATGGATGATTATGTATATGATGAGACGGAGTTGGCCGCCCATGGCCTGCGCATGAATTTTGCGGGGGATTTTCGATTTGACAGATATCAATTTAAGCTATATAAATTAATTAAGGAATGAGAGGGAATGCTTCAAAACCCTAACAGCCGGGCGAGCGGAGCCAGTCCAAACATCATAAATATACAGATGGCGATTCCCATCCAGCCGCTTACAGTTACAAGCCTTGTTTTCTCCTGCGGCCTTTTTGTAAATATCGTGAGCACATGCTCCTCTTTTCCTTCATTTTTGCAAATCGCGATAAAAACCATTGCGGCGAGTATCGTAAATATCACGGATAAAATCAAAAACATGCCAAGTGCGAAGAGCTTGGAGTCCAATGTCAGCCCCTGCTCATAAATTTCCTCCATATCAATTCCCATTGCCGAATACAGCTTCTGCACGCCAAACAGCATGACAACGTTATGCGTATTTACAATGACGTGTGCAAGGACGGGCGACCAAAGACTGCCTGTCGCCTCCAGAAGCATCGCAAATACGAATCCCAGAAAGGTCGCATAGCAGAATTGATTGAAATTCATATGCATCAAGCCAAAAAGCAGGGAGGACAGCACCACGGCTCCCATCATTCGACCCGTCTTTTTATAGCCGCTAAAAATAATTCCGCGAAAAACAAGTTCCTCACAAAGCGGCCCAAAAATTCCCATAATAAAAATCATCAAAATTGCAGGCATCGAAATGATCTCATCCGATATACCAAGCACCGTATTGCTGTCAAAAAGTTGAGAAAAAACATTGATAAAGGAGATCAGCGGCATGATCAAGTAGGTGAACAAAACCGTCAACCCTACGGATGACCATTTCAGTTTATGGAACGGAAGCCACTCTGTTAAATCGCAGTTATTAATCAGTAAAAACAGAAAACCGGGAATGAGAATCGTCAGCTCGCTGACCACCATCTGCACTGGCAAGTTTATTGAAAAAGAGCGCAACAACAGCATCGATAATAGTATCGATGCTGCCAAATGCAGAAGTAACACTGATAAAAATAAAAAATTAATCTTTTTTGATATAGAAACCATTGACATAATCCCTTAGCCGTTTACCATAAAGGAAACAAGCTTATCAATATCCTCCGGCTCATATGCAATGAGTTCCAGTTCGGCGATCGTACCATCAGAAAAAATATTTGCCATCGAAACATACTGGGAAAGCTTGGATTTCAAATTCAGTCTGTCTCCCTCGCCTGTAACAAGCTCTACCCTTCCCTTACAGCTGTCGATTACCTCAAAAAATTTGTCAATGTTCGTAATGTTTTGTACCTTCATTTTGATTCTCTCCTCTCATTTCTTTTATTTTGTTTTTAATGCAATTGCTTCCACTTCAATTAATACATCCTTTGGCAAGCGGGCAACCTCCACGCAGCTTCTTGCGGGAAAATCCTTTTCAAAAAAGGATGCATATACCTCGTTTACCTTCGCAAAATCATCCATATCCTTAATAAAAACTGTTGTTTTTAGGATTTGCTCCATTCCGCTTCCCTGTGACTCTAAAAGTGCTCTGACATTGGAAAGCGCCTGCCTTGCCTGTGCCTCGATCCCCTCTACAACCTCACCGGTTTCCGGAATAATAGGAATCATCCCTGATGTATAGATCACTCCATTCACCTCTATTGCCTGTGAATACGGACCAATTGCAGCCGGAGCCGCTTTTGTGCTAACAACAAACTTCTCCATATCATACGCCTCCTTTACCTATTTCAGTTTATACAATTTTCTTCAAGTTGTAAATAAGAATCTCCCTTATCCACAATTCTGATTGACTTCTCAGTGATTTCTATGCGGTGCTCTTTATAAAGTCTTCCGACGGCTCGCTTGAATTCGTTTTTACTCATATTACACTCTCTCTTTATCACCTCCGGTGAAGCTTTGTCGTTGAAGGGGAGGACACCGTCGAAATCTTCTATGATCTGAAGGACTCGTTCGGCATCTTTGTCCATCTGAATATATGCTTTTTCCCTTATGCTGAGTGTCAGTTTTCCATCTTCCTTGACTTCGGTCACGCGACCGGTTATCATGCGATTGACCCGCACGTCTCCGTATAGCTCTCTTTGCGGAATCAGCGCGGAATATTGATCATCTATCGCTACGAATGCACCAAACTGCTCACTGATCAGGTAAACACGCCCCGTCACCTGATCCCCGGCATGATACTCGGAATCTGTGCGCAAATATTCGTAGACGTTCATGGTCAGGCACAGCCTGTCGCTTTTATCAATATAGAGCGCCACAAGGCACTCCTCACCTTCGCTCACCTTTTTAGTCTGCTGTTTAAACGGCAGAAGCAAATCCTTTTCCAGCCCCCAGTCCATAAATGCGCCAATTTTCCCAACCTGCGCTACCGTCAGTACCGACGTCTGCCCAAGCTGAATTTTAGGTTCTTTTATCGTCGCAATCAGCCGATCCTCGGAATCCTTATATAAAAATACGGATAGACGATGCCCGATCTCAACCTCTTTTGGCACTTGCTTTGCAGGAAGCAGCACGCGATGTTCCTCGCCCGTCTGTTCCGCAAGATATACGCCGTATTCTACTTTTTTCACAACGGTAAGCTCTTGTGTTTTACCCAGTTCTAACATAGTCTCTCCCTAGTTTCTTTGCATATAAATTGCCGAAGCCTACTTTTTCTGTCTCCGCTTCCCTTTCTGCCTCCGCAGTCATTCCAGCGCAACGATCGCATATGGTTTTCCCTTTTCATCTGCAAGCACGATGGTTTTCTCTGTCTCATTTGTGAGTATCCTCGGATAAATCACATCACCGAGGAGCGCAGATTTTTTATATTCGGCTCTAATTTGATGCGGGTTCTTTTGCTCCGCCAAATCCAATGCCAGCTTCACATATTCCTGATTGTTCATATGGTGATTCGTGTCAATCTGATGTTCGGTGACCATGATCGGCGTAGCCGATATGCCTCCCTCCACAAGCTTAATTTTCCGGTCTGCATAGTCCATAGCAAGCTTCTCTTCCAGCTTATAGCATTCCAGCTCATAGCCGCCCGCCTTCGCGAATTTCCCCGTGGCCGTATCCAAATAGGCCCACACCGAATTCGCGCATGCAAGGATTTCCTGACACTCATTCAGCAACACAAAATTTCGGTAACCAATAAAACCCTGAAAACCATAAGGCCAGGTCCCAATCGTTACCTTCTCACCAAATCGGGGAAGCTCTTTTATCACAATCTGCCATGCATTCAACACCCATGCCCGATTATGGGCTTCCAAAAAATCAAAACCAAGTCCTATGTCCTCAGACTGAAAGGTGCTGCAGTCCTGAAAATAATTGATGATCCCGCTCACGGATAACTTTTTATCCTCATCAACCTCACTATATCTGATCCTGCCTTCAAAACTGTACATATTTAACGCACCCGTTTCTATCATATTTAAAACGCAGATGTATCAAAAATCAGATGCATCCAAGGCGTTTCTCTTCCGTCGGGCTTCCCACCGCTTATCTGTGCCCATCTGTTAATATAGCATTAATTATGCGGCTTGTCTAACGTATTTATATTTTCCCGCAATTTCCCGTCGCAACAATATCGACGCCCGTATCCGCCGCATTTTTCACAACAACGTCCCCAATATGAACCGGTGCATTTACGATAACACCGCTTAATGCCTGCATACAGTCAAACAGCTTGTCTTTTGGAATGTCCGACGCCGTTTTTACAGACACTCTGCTCCTTACGCCACCCACAACCGGCACAGACGAGGTGATGACGCGTGTCGGATTCGTGACCTCTTTTCTGGCATAGACATCCCCTCTGGGGCAGGAATTTCCCGAAACAGATAAAATCTGTCCGTCTAAAAGCTCCACCGTAACACTGCACCCTAACGGACAATTGATGCAGGTCAGCTCCCGTTTCTCCTTTGCCATACTCACGTCTCCTCTATTTTTATGGTAATTGTCTGTAATCCCTGTTTTTCCAAAAGCTGTCCGCGACGCAGCAGAACCGTTTCCATTTCTCCCGGTGCCAGCACATTTTTCTTCCGGTGCATGATCCTCTCCTCATCGAGATAAACACTGATGTAGCTGTCCTTGTATACATTTCCGACGCGAAAGCGCAGTGAAAGCGCCTCTTCCATCCGTTCCGGCGAAATCCTTACCGGTACCGTATAGCGCACGCCGTTCCCGGCAATCACCTCAACAGGCGGGGAAGGCTGTCCTTCCTGCCGCTGTTCACGCCGTTTCAGATAGTTCGCGGCACTCACACCCGCGAGCGCTGATTCCTCCGACACATAATCTACGAGATCATGCACATGCAGCACATTGCCGCAAGCAAACACACCTTCCACCGATGTCTCCAGACTTTCGTTGACTGACGGCCCGTTCGTCATCCGCTCCATTTTAACGCCGAGCTTTCCCGAAAGCTCATTTTCCGGAATCAGACCCACGGAAAGCAGCAGCGTATCGCACGGAATATATTCCTCCGTTCCCGGAACCGGATTCCTGTTTTCATCCACCTGCGCAATCGTGACGCCCGTTACACGTTTCCTTCCTTCGATATCGATCACAGTATGGCTGAGCTTGAGCGGAATCCCGAAATCATCCAGACACTGCACAATGTTCCTTTTCAAACCACCCGAATATGGCATCAGCTCCGCAACGAGCTTTACCGTCGCTCCCTCCAGCGTCATGCGGCGCGCCATGATCAGCCCGATATCACCCGAGCCTAAAATGACGACCTCTCTTCCGGGCAGGAAGCCCTCCATATTGACGAGACGCTGTGCCGTGCCCGCGGAATAGATTCCTGCCGGACGATAGCCCGGCGTATTTAAGGAGCCTCGCGCGCGCTCCCTGCAGCCCATCGCGAGGATCACCGCTTTCGCTTTGATCTGCCCAAGTCCCTTCTGTTTGCTTGTCACTATGATGCGCTTATCGGACTCGCTCCCTTCCTCCCATGCAGCGACATCGACCACCATCGTGTTCAGCTCACAGGTGATCTGCTTTTCAACGACAAGAGAAATAAACCGCTGCGCGTATTCCGGTCCGGTCAGCTCCTCCTTGAACGTATGGAGCCCAAATCCGTTGTGAATGCACTGGTTCAAAATACCGCCAAGCTCTTTGTCACGTTCTAATATTAGAATATCGGTAATTCCGTTTTCCTTCGCCGATACGGCTGCTGCAAGTCCGGCCGGGCCGCCGCCGATGATGACCAAATCATGGTTTTCGACGTGTTCCCTCATGCCCATACCTCCGTTTCTGAAAGTTCTCCGTTCCTTCCGGCAATCAGCTCGGAGCCTTCGCCGCATTTCGTTATTTGCTCCATGGAAATTTGCAGTTCCCGGCTCAGCAGCTCCATGACCCTCGGCGAACAAAAACCGCCCTGACAGCGCCCCATACCGGCCTGCACACGGCGCTTTACTCCGTCCAGCGTCGTGGCGCCGAGCGGT
>CAZBRY010000026.1:0-809 GCA_964494285.1 uncultured Lachnospiraceae bacterium | reverse complement strand
GGATACCATGGAGCAGCGGCAGATGATATTCCCGTAAGCGGGCTGCTCCCCGATCAGCGCGGCGCGTTCTTCTAAAGAAAGCGAATGGACGGAAACAATGCCCTTCCGTTCTTCGGCAAAACTCCTGTTCAAAGCCGGCTTCAGCCGTTCCTTCACCATCCCGGCCACCATCAGGCCGATCGCAGGAGAAGCCGAAAGACCCGGTGAAGCGATTCCCGCCACATCGATAAAATTAGGACAGCCTGCCGCCTCTTCTATGATAAAATCGCCGCTTTCCTCATGTGCGCGCAGCCCCGCAAACGAAGTGATGACCTCGCGCATCGGGACATTTTTCACCGCGGATTCCGAAGCGGAATTCACTCTTCTCAGACCTGCCTCAGTCGTATTGATGCCTTCTTTATCCTCAATATCCTCAGCGGTCGGGCCTACAAGCAGATTCCCGTGCACAGTCGGCGTAACGAGGATGCCCTTTCCAAGCATGCCCGGCACTCTGAATACCGTCCGCTCCACATGCTGCCCGGCGGACACATCCAACAGGCAATATTCTCCGCGGCGAGGGATGATTTTCATGTTTTTAGCGCAAACCATATTATGGATTTCACCGGCATAAACACCGGCAGCATTGATGACGCATGACGCCTCGTAGACGACAGGCTCCTCCTGCCCTTTCGCATCCTGTATGCAGGCAATCCGATAGCCCTTAGAAGACCTTGTAATTTCTTTTACTTCCGTATTCAGGTGGAATTCCACCCCGTTATGATAGGCATTTTCCGCAAAAGCGATCGTCAATTGAAATGGACAGACAATGC
>CAZBRY010000025.1:13032-17227 GCA_964494285.1 uncultured Lachnospiraceae bacterium | reverse complement strand
GACCCCGCCGTTTTTTCCAGAACGACACTCCGATACTCTATCTCGGCTGTCGCCTTGTCATATTCGTTGCCTCCGGCATAAAGAATGGCTTCATTCGAATAGCGTTGCGAAGCATTTTGTGCATAAATATTGACATCGTTTACTTTTGTTTGATACGTAAAGGTAACCAGATCTTTAATTTCTCCAGAAAAGGTAAATGTTACAGTTCTGTCTGCCTCTGTGTCCGCGTCGCCATTTACGGGGCTTGACGGTCCGTTTACTACAACGCCGGACCCACTTGGCGTTATGTCTTCGCTGTTAGGCACATAAGTATGCCCAGCCGACAAAATGTCTTTTACGGTAACGGTTTCCGGTAGAGTAATCCCGTTTTGATTAAACGACACCGTCCATATAATTAATTGTGATTTCGTATCATACGCACCGGTTTTTGTAATCATTGTAGACTCTGCTCCCGAGCTCTTCGTAAGAACCGGCCCCGTAAGATCAGTTGTCCCTCCATAGCCGTCATAATTGTTCCATTTCCAGCTAAGCCACGCTCGATTCTCCGGCGTTTTCCGATTCATCTTGAGATAATTTGCATAATCAGTTATCACGGACTCGTATTCGATCGTGAGTTTCTCCGGATTTTCAACCGGTCCGGCTGCGATTGCTGCGTTTATTGCCGCTTTTAAGTCAAAGCCCGTATCACCCGGACCCGCAAGGGTCGCTTTCTCAGTCAATGTACTTGTCGTAAAGGTAAATCCCGACAAGGCCGGAGACGAACAGGTCGCATCAACATTAGAAGCGTTCTTTCCGCTTAAGGTGTAGGTAACACTGCCTGCTACATAATTTAACGGATAATCCAGTTGATCATGTAGATAAAGCTCGTTCATATGGGTATAAAAACCGTTCAGCTCAATTTCAATGTTCCATTTGATTGTCGCCTTATTTTCTGTCTCATGATACACAAGACCTCCGTCTGCGGACTTATTTATCCATGGTTTCAGTGAAACAGGGACTGTCGCGTTCGCGTCGGCACTGCCAATGGGTTCGCCGGTTTCTGAGTCTTTTACCACAACACTATTATTCACCGTACTGTCGGAACTCGTGCCATTAGCCGCCATGCCTGCGTTGCCGCCAACCAGTATCTTATCGCTGATATCCGTGTAATAGGTAAAGGTGTAGGTTTTTCCTTTTACCGAAAAATCATCCGAAGAATGAGGTGTATACTTGAATTCAAGGTGGTTTCTATTTGCTTCAATATCGGTTACACTTCCAAACTCAGTCACAGTTCCCCCCGGAGCGACTCCTCCCGACTCGTCATATGAAAGACCGTCGGAAAACGTGTCGCTGATCGTAAACCCATTCGGATACGCGATACCATTTGAAGTTACTGTAACAACCCATTTAATCCTATTGTCGGCCTCGTACTCTCCATCCGATTTACTGATTGTTGGCACCGCCGGCTGATTCTCCTTTATTTTAATCGTAACGGCTGCAGATGAATCTCCCGTAAAACTGACAGCAGCCTCTTTCGCATCTCCAATTGCGGTTTTGTCCAGTTCCACGGTATAGTTGAAAGAAAAATCAGTGAGGATAGAATCCGGAGCCTTTGTTAATAAATCTGCATCAAACTGAAAGTAAAGCGCCCTTGTATCCTCCGCATAATGGACGGTTCCAACCAAAGGGCTGTTTATATCATCCGGATCAAGCCTAATCGGGATGCCATCCCCCGTCGCCAACGCTATCAGCGCGGCATCTGAGAGCTGATTGTCCAGCTCACCAAGCATATACTGTAGTGCAGGATTTATATCATTGGTATTTATGTTGCGCGACCCTATGGCTATCTGATAGTTTACAGTCAGCGTATCCTCGAAGCTGACTGTCGCGCCCGCTCCAATTACCTCAACATTAGGCTCATTGCCTTTTGTCAATGCGGCGTCCACAAGTCCTATCCACTCGTCAGAAGCATCCGCATACACCTTTTGCGTGCTTGGCACCGTAATTCCGGTCAAAAAAAGAAGCCCCACTAAAACAAAAGCGACGCTGCGTTTAAAATAAGCTCTGCCAGTTCCCCTCATCATGTGATTTTCCTCTCCTGCAATGAATTACTAGATCGAAAATTTTCCCCTCTTTTTTACCTCTACGCTCACTTTTTCATTTCCTTATTATGTCTAATATGGAAATAATAGTGAGAATAGAAATAATATTATATATATTTTATCACTTAAAAGCGTTGCGCTTTAAAGCGTTGCAGTATTGACATTTGCAGATACAAGCTATAAAATAGAGAAAGTTATTATTTTATAAAGAAAGGATCTGATCATTATGATTATTGTAATGAAACCAACTGCTACAAAAAACAATATAGATGATGTGGTATCACTAATCCGTCAAAAGGGTCTGGAGACGCATCTTTCCGAGGGGCGCGAGGTCACGATCATCGGTGTCATTGGGGATAAGACACAGCTTTCCAATGACAACCTCGAAATATTCGAGGGCGTTGACAAGGTTGTACCTCTGACCGAAAGCTATAAGCTTTCTAATAAAAAGTTTCATCCCGAACCCACTTCAGTTAAGGTCGGCAATACTGTCATCGGACCAAACAATCTAACGATCATGGCCGGTCCTTGTGCCGTAGAAAATGAAGATCAACTCATGATCATTGCCAAGGAAGTCAAAAAGGCTGGCGCATCCATTGTCCGCGGCGGCGCCTACAAACCCCGTACCTCTCCTTACGCGTTTCAGGGACTTGAGGAACAGGGTTTAAAATACATGCAGGAGGCCGGAAAAGAAACAGGACTTGCCACAATCTGTGAGGTTGTTAGTCTTGATGCGGTCAATGCTGCCGTAAAATACGTAGATATGCTGCAGATTGGCGCTCGTAATATGCAGAATTTCTTTTTGTTAAAGGAAGTTGGAAGGACGGGTCTCCCCGTATTATTAAAGCGTGGGCTTTCTGCGACGATTGATGAATGGCTCAACGCCGCAGAATACATTATCGCAGAGGGAAACCCAAATGTTGTTCTCTGCGAACGTGGCATTCGTACATTTGAAACTGCGACAAGAAACACACTCGATATCAGTGCTGTTCCGGTTTTGAAATCAAAAACGCATCTGCCAGTCATCGTTGACCCTTCTCATGCAACAGGCGTACGGGCTTATGTAAATCCACTTGCAAAAGCATCGGTTGCCGCAGGCGCAGACGGACTGATGATTGAGGTGCACAACAATCCTTCAAAAGCACTTTCGGATGGCCCACAATCGTTGACCTTCCCTCAATTTGAAGCGCTCTGTCAAGAAATCAGGCCTTTCTGCACATTAATGAACCGCAGCTTTTAACTGAGTCTGCCGGATTAACAAATAGGAGAGTTGATTTTATGAAACAGTTATATGTCGGCTTCGTCGGTCTTGGACTGATCGGCGGCTCGATCGCAAAGGCGATCAGAAAATTTCATTCGGATGCTGTGATCCTCGCATATGATGTCGACCACAGCGCTCTTCTTCTCGCCCAAAAAGAAGGAATACTCTCCAAAATCTGCCCTTCAATTGACGATTCTTTTACGGCATGTGATTATGTTTTTTTATGCGCACCTATTTTATATAACCATGAAAACGTAAAGCGGCTGCTGCCTTACCTTTCTCCAACCTGTATTTTATCTGATGTAGGCAGTGTAAAGGGCGATATTCATCAGGTGCTGCGTGCCATTGGCTTTTTAGGTCTTTTTATCGGCGGCCACCCGATGACAGGCTCTGAAAAATCCGATTATGCGAATTCCTCGGAACGTCTGCTTGAAAACGCTTACTATATTCTGACACCGGAAGAGCGAATACCTGTCGAATCAGTTTTGAAATTTAAGGCGTTTATTTCTTCTCTTGGTGCGCTTCCGCTCGTTCTCTCTGTGAACACGCACGATACTGTAGCAGCGGTTATCAGCCACTTGCCGCATATTATTGCGGCTTCTCTTGTGCATTTTCTAATTAATCAAGAGGATCCGGCACATTACATGCAAATACTGGCTGCCGGAGGCTTTAAGGACATGACACGGGTTGCTTCCTCTAATGTACGCATGTGGGAAGATATCTGTTTGACGAATAGTGAAAAAATCAGTATGATGTTATCAGAATATATTGAGACTCTAAAAGAGATTCAAAAGCAGCTTGAAACAAAGGATCGTTCCCAAATTGGCCGTTTTTTTCAGGAGGCGAAGGATTA
>CAZBRY010000025.1:0-13022 GCA_964494285.1 uncultured Lachnospiraceae bacterium | reverse complement strand
TTCCATGTCGGATCATGCCCACGGCTCCATACAGAAGATTTATGCACTGTATTGCGATATTGCCGATGAAACAGGCGGTATTGCCAAAATTGCCGTTCTGCTTGCCGACCATGAAATCAGCATTAAAAATATTGGTATTATTCACAACCGTGAATTTGAGGAAGGTGTTCTGCGTATAGAATTTTATAACGCCGCATCTTCTTTGAAGGCACTTCATACGCTTAAACAAAATGGTTATTTTGTAATAGAAAGGAATTAACCGACCATGTCCATGATATTTGAAAAAGCCACCTCTTTGAGAGGTGAGCTGACAATTCCCGGAGACAAATCGATTTCTCACCGTGCCGTCATGCTTGGCACTTTAGCGGAAGGGATGACAGAGATTCATCATTTTTTAAACGGCGCGGATTGTCTTTCCACGATTCACTGTTTCAGGCTTCTCGGTATTACGATTGAAGAAAAGGATGAAGAAACCATCCTCGTGCACGGAAGGGGGTTGTTCGGATTGAGGACGCCGCCAACGGTGCTTGATGTCGGCAACAGCGGCACAACGACCCGACTCTTGTCCGGTATTTTGGCGGCACAGCCGTTTTCCTCGGAATTAAGCGGAGACGATTCAATTAACCGCAGACCGATGAAGCGGATTATAACACCGCTATCCATGATGGGAGCCTCTATCAAGAGCAAGGCCGGCAACGACTGCGCACCTCTTCTAATTGAAGGCAGACCATTAAAGGCAATCCGCTATGACAGCCCTGTCGCTTCCGCTCAGGTAAAATCCGCACTACTATTCGCCGGACTTTACGCAAACGGCGAAACAACTGTACATGAACCTTATTTATCCAGAAATCATTCCGAGCAAATGATTCGATATTTTGGCGGAACGGTTTGTACGGCGGGGACGACGGTTACTGTGTTACCAGAACCGCGTCTGGAAGGTCGGCTCGTAAATGTTCCCGGAGATATTTCCTCTGCCGCTTATTTTATAACGGCCGGTCTCATTGTCCCAAATTCTGAGATTCTCATTAAAAATGTAGGGATCAATCCGACACGCAGCGGTATTCTTGAAGCGGTCAGGAGAATGGGCGGCCAAATTACTCTTTCCAATCAGAAGGAAGGTACGGAACCGCGCGCTGATATTCTTGTTAAGTCGAGCGCCCTGCACGGGATCACGATGGAGGGTGAGTTCATCCCTTCATTGATCGATGAAATTCCGATCCTTGCCGTGCTCGCCTGCTTTGCCGAAGGGAAAACAGTTATTAAGGATGCACAGGAATTGAAGGTCAAGGAATCGAATCGCATCGATGTGATGGTTGAGAATCTTACAAAAATGGGCGCATCTATCACCGCCACACCGGACGGCATGATCATCGAGGGGGGCAGACCGCTTCATGGTGCTATTATTGGTTCCCGCCTTGATCACCGCGTTGCGATGTCATTTGCCGTTGCCGGTCTTGCCGCCGAGGGAAAGACTGAAATTATCGGAAGTGAATGTGTCAATATTTCCTATCCCAACTTCTATCAGGATCTATTTTCACTAATGAAATAAAACAAAAAAGCGAAGGGTCTTTCAATGAACTGACTCCTCGCTTTTTTATTTTATACCCTAATTAGGAAATCCTTTCCCTGGTACAACGGCTCATACAGCTTTTTTAACCAGCTCTCCTCTCTCCTATCCGCATTAATCAAAAGCGTTAATACGTTTGACAAATCTAGACTTAAAATACCAAGCATCGATTTTGCGTCAACTACCTTTTTTCCACATACAAGATCCGTATCATAATGAATACTGTTATTAATATAAACAAATCGATTGATTTCTTCATTTGTATTTAATTTGACACGCAGTTCCACCATAATGAATTATGCCCTCCTTAAAGCAGTTTGATTTTCCACACAATTTCATTATATGTTTCCGTGATTGGAAAGATGTCATCTTTCTATGATTTCTTGTCCTCTTCATAAAACAGGGGCAACTTCACTAAAAATTTACTTCCCATATCCGGCTCACTCTCCACGCTGATTTCTCCGCCGTTAAATGCAACAATATGCTTTACAATGGAAAGCCCCAAGCCTGTACCTCCCATTTTCCGGCTTCTTCCCTTATCGATGCGATAAAACCGCTCAAAAATCCGCTCCTGATCTTCCTTACAAATACCAATGCCGGTATCCCTCACTTCAATTTGCAACGCTTGAGGCAGCTTTCGTATATCAATGAACACTTCTCCTTCTGGCTTATTATAAAGGATCGCATTCGTAATCAAATTCATCAAAAGTTCTCGATACTGTTTTGCGGAACCGTAAACTATGACCGGTTTGCAATCCACATGGATTCGAATATCATTTGTGCGTGCAAGTGGTTCCACCGATTCCATAATGTCCTCCAACAGGGGAATCAGGCGGATTTCCGAACGATCCATATGATCCTCCTTTGTTTCAAGCTTGGAAATCATAAGAATGTCATTGATCAGCGTCGTCATATGATCAGCTTCCTTGATGATACGTCGGATACAATCCTCTTTTGCTTCTGCTGTTTTGGCAAAATCATTGTGTAATATTTCTGCATATCCCTTGATTGAGGTAATCGGCGTTTTCAGCTCATGCGATGCATTGGAGAAAAATTCCTGCCTAATTTGTTTTTCAAAATCGACCTTTTCCACATATTCTTTAATCTCATTTGTAAGTTTATCTGTCGTATAGGAAATTCGGTTCAGCTCTGGGTATCGATAGGTTTTAAAATGAAACTCCGGTATTTCCCCCTGTATAACGGACATTTCATCCGTAATTTCCTTCAGAGGCCTTGTCACCGTAGCGGAAAGTCGAAGGGAAATACTCATGGAAATCCCGAGCACAAATGCCGCCCCGATGATGTAGGCAGGCACCAGCGCACGGATATAATCCTCCGTACCGGTATATTTGACTGACAAGCGCAGAATGTAACTGCTCTCTTTAGACAGCATTGCCGTGTAGAGCGTCTTTTCGTGCAGCGTGTTGGAATATCGGACACTATAGCCGCTTCCATATTGAATTGCGGACTTGACCTCTTCTCGTTTCAGATGGTTTTCCAGCGTGCCCGTATTGGAATAATCGGTATCAGCCACAACAGTTCCTTCATTATTTATGACTGTGATGCGTTCATCCTTATCGAGCACCTGCTTGTCGAGCCGCTTAAGCTGCTTCGCAATTTAACGATTCATCATACAGCTCACTCGCAGCCGCGTCAATCGCAATTCCAATATCCTTCCCCGGCATGTAGCCGCTTCGTAAAACAGCCTCGACAATCAGCTCCAAAACGGATTCCGCTGTCGGCAGATCGGGTGCAAAACCGCCCTCATCTCCGATTCCGGTCGAAAGTCCCTTTTCTTTGCAAAGTAGCTTTAATACATGATAGATTTCTGAACAGATACGAAGTGCTTTTTTAAATTCTCCAGCCATCGCCGGCACAATCATAAACTCCTGAAAATCCACCGTATTGTCTGCATGCTTTCCGCCGTTTAAAATATTCATCATTGGAACAGGCATTCGATAAGCATTGCTTCCCCCAAGATAGCGAAACAATGGGATGTGCAGCACTTTTGCTGCCGCTCTTGCGGCCGCAAGCGATACGCCTAACATTGCATTGGCTCCAAGGTTTTCCTTATTTTCCGTTCCATCCAGCTCTTTGAGCAGAAAATCAAGCCTTCTCTGATCCAATACGTTTTCGCCAATCAGCGCCGTTCGTATTTTCTGATTGACATTACACACGGCCTTTTCCACGCCAAGTCCTCGATAGCGCTTCTCCCCGTCTCTTAATTCCACGGCTTCAAAACGTCCGGTGCTGGCGCCCGACGGCACGGATGCTCGTCCCGTGTGAACGCCGTCCGCCGTTACCTCCACCTCAACCGTCGGATTTCCGCGGGAGTCAAGTATTTCCCTTGCATATATTTCTGTGATAATCGCTTCCCGATACATAAAAAATTCCTCCTAATACAAGTAATAAAGATAGTATTAGGAGGAATCAGCTTCCATATTCTATTTAAAAAGAATTTATTTTTTAATGAGTAAAGACTTTCCGGTCATTTCCTTTGGCTGTTTCATACCCATCGTCTCAATTAAAGTCGGCACAATATCAGCTAAGCAGCCTCCTTCACGGAGTGTATAGGAAGGATTGTAATTAACAAGGATAAACGGCACCGGATTGGTCGTATGTGCTGTAAATGGCGTTCCTGTCTCATAGTCGATCAGCTGCTCCGCATTTCCATGATCCGCACAGACAAACATCACACCATCAACTTCTTTTATGGCGTCAACCGCTCTGCCCACACATTCGTCAACAGCTTCCACTGCTTTAATTGCTGCTTGTTCAACACCCGTATGACCTACCATGTCAGGATTTGCAAAATTAATGATAATCACATCATATTTATCAGACTTGATTGACTTTACAAGATTATCACACACTTCATAGGCGCTCATTTCCGGCTTTAAATCATACGTCGCAACCTTCGGGGACTTGACAAGAATTCTTGCCTCTCCCTTGTTTGGTTCCTCTATGCCGCCATTAAAGAAAAAGGTGACATGCGCATATTTCTCTGTCTCGGCAATTCTTGCCTGCGTCATCTGATTGTCAGCAAGCCATTCTCCAAATGTATTCATCACAGCAATCTTTTCAAAAGCAACGAGTTTATTCTCAATCAGCGGATCATAGTCCGAGAAGCATACATAAATGATGTCAAGCTTCTTGTCCCTCTTGAAGGAACGGAACTCATCATCACAAAAAGCATGTGTGATCTCACGTGCTCGATCCGGTCTGAAATTAAAGAAAATTACGGAATCCTCGTCATTGATTGTGCCAACCGGTACACCGCCGTTGACAATTACAGTCGGCTTTACGAATTCATCCGTCTCGTTCCTGTCGTAGGAGGCCTGAATCGCTTCTCCGGCATTGGCTGCCTTTAATCCTTCTCCACGCGTCAAAGCGGCATAGGCGAGCTTCACTCGGTCGTAGTTGTTATCTCGATCCATCACATAATAACGCCCCATGACGGAAGCAATTTCACCAATCCCGATCTCGCGCATCTTACTTTGAAGCTGCTCCGCATAATCCTTGCCCGATTTTGGCGGGGTATCACGGCCGTCTAAGAAGCAGTGTACGTAAACGTTACGCAATTCATGCCTTTTTGCCATTTCAAGCAGGGCATACAGGTGCGTGTTATGACTGTGCACGCCGCCGTCTGACAACAGACCAAATAAATGAAGCGCGGAATCTCCCTTCTTGCAATTCTCAACTGCAGATAAAAGTGCTTTATTCTCAAAAAAGGTGCCATCCTGAATTTCCTTTGTGATTCTTGTAAGCTCCTGATATACGATACGTCCGGCTCCCATGTTCAGATGTCCAACCTCGGAATTTCCCATCTGTCCGTCGGGAAGTCCGACAGCCATACCACTTGCAAGCCCTCTTACAAACGGATAATCGCGCATCAATCCGTCTATCACAGGCGTTTTTGCTTCATATACGGCGTTTCCATCCTTTCTCTCATTTAACCCGTAGCCGTCTAAAATCATTAATACTGTTGGTTTTTTACTCATCTTCGTTCTCCTTCTGTACAACCTGCATTTGCTTTTCTTTGTATTCTTTATCCACGTTAGGAATTATACACTTTTTATCCTGCAACCGCAATAGCTTTTATATTGCATCAGGCATTTGGCAATGATTCTCAAATCGATGGCGTTCAGAAAGATCAGTAGTAAAAGCATTCTCATGTAGGAAGCGTCTGTGATACTTTTTGTACTGTTCAGCAAGAACAAACAAACGATGGAATAGACCGGATAAACAATTAGAAAGCTCCCCATTAAAAACCATGCTCTCCCTTTATTTTTCCGCCTGAGTGCTTCGCCATCCTCTTTCAATAGCTCATGCAGGAACGTAAGCTGATGCTTCCCTTTTTTATCCTCCTGCTTTAAAATCTGGATAACTCTTCCAAGCAGATAGCCATTCATTAAATCGATGCCGTGCTTCCCCGCATAAACAATCGAATTTTTTGTAAAATCGCTCGTTGTCACAAAGCAGGCTCCCTCCGCATCAGAATCGAGCATCGCTGAATGCAGCTTTTGAATCCGCTCTCTGCTGATTTTATATTCGGGTTGATAAAGCTTGACCTCTGCGACATACTTCTTCTCATTTTTGTACATAATTAAATCTTTTCCACCATCATTTGTAGCCTTTGTCACCGTCACCTGCTCGTAGCCGGCACTTTCAAACACGGCGGCAACATAGCTTTCAAACAGAACTGGTCTGCCATGAAATTCTTTAAGCAGCATTTCTGTCGTCTTTTCCGCCTCTAGATACTCCTTATCCGCCTGCCTGCTTTTGCGATATCGGCGATAGGCAAGTGTCCCCTGATTGCAGACTTTGACCAAATAAGCTGCGCCCAAAAATAATATAAAAACAAGAAGCTGAATCGCGTAAGCCATGTTACTCTCCCCCTAAAAAAAGGAAGCCCTACTCTTCCAATGGCCGAGTGGACTTCATCCTATTCCTTCACTGTGGTCAGATACCGGCATTCGCTCAATGTCAGGCATTCGACTGCTGCTCATCCGCATTCACTGCGTCAAACATGTCGTAAATAGCAATCTTGCCGGCGTCGGCTTCCGTCATACCCACAAACGTTGCTCCATAAACGTTTTCATTACCGTCATTATCCAAACGTGTCACATTGATAAAGGTATGAATGATTTCCTTCGTCCAGATCGTCAGTTCCGTTTCATAAACCGAGTTAATCTCCAATACTCTGTCGCACTTAAAACCGATCCCGGTCTTCGAGAGATCAAAAACCTCTACCGGTACAATATCATCCTTACCCGAATCAATACGCTGCATAACAATAAATGCGTCCAGCACAATTCGTCTGCTTCTCCTCTTCTCTTCCATATGGTACCCCTTTCCATATTTAATGGTTTATCGCCTGACCTTTATTAGAACGATAACCATATTTATCATATAATACTTTGGCAATTCTTACAAGTTATATTTTGGATAATCTGCAATATGATCCGTAATCAACATCGCATCGCCGAATGAAAAGAAACGGTACTTCTCCTTCACCGCCTCCTTGTAGGTCGATAAAATCTGCTCCTTTCCCGCAAGTGCGGAAACAAGCATTAAAAGAGTGGATTCTGGCAGATGGAAGTTGGTGATAAGGCAATCCGTCAGTTTGAAGCGGTAGCCCGGATAAATAAAAATATCTGTATCCCCACAGCATTCCATCAGGTGTCCATTTTCCTCCGCCGCGCTCTCAATTGTGCGGCAGCTCGTCGTACCGACGCAAATAACACGATGTCCGCTCTCTTTTGCCGCATTGATTTTCTCCGCCGCCTCCTGTGTAATCTGATAGTACTCGGAATGCATATGGTGTTCCAGCACATTTTCCACCTTTACGGGCCGAAACGTGCCAAGCCCCACGTGCAGCGTCACATATGCAATGGAAATCCCTTTCTCCTCAAGCTGAGCAAGCAGTTCCTTTGTGAAATGCAGCCCTGCCGTCGGCGCGGCGGCCGAGCCTTCGTACTTCGCATATACAGTCTGGTAACGATTTTTATCCTGAAGCTTATGCGTAATATAAGGGGGAAGCGGCATCTCGCCGAGCCGGTCAAGCACCTCTTCAAAAATGCCGTCATAATAAAACTTGACAAGTCGTCCGCCCTCTTCTGTGGTATCCAAAATTTTCGCCTTTAATAGACCGCCGCCAAAGCTTAACCGAACACCCGAACGCAGTTTTTTGCCTGGCTTTACAAGTGTTTCCCAAATGTCGTTTTCCATACGCTTCAAAAGCAGCACCTCCGCATTTGCTCCGGTGTCCTCCTTAATGCCCAAAAGCCTTGCCGGAATCACCTTTGTGTTGTTAAGTACAAGGCAGTCTCCGGGTTTTAAAAATTTCCCAATTTCCCGAAATCGGCGGTGAGACATCACCCCCGACTGCTTATCAAGCACTAGCAGTCTTGAGGACGCGCGATCCTCCAAAGGATCTTGGGCAATCAATTCCTTTGGTAGATCAAAATTAAAATCCGAGGTTTTCATTTGCATCTTTGTTTCCTTACTGTCTAAGTTCAATTTCAAGGCGCTCCAGTCCATTTAAAATCTTTTTCATTGCTGCATTGACATCCTGATCCTCAAGCGTCTTCTCCTGATCACGAAACACAATGGAGTAGGCCACTGATTTGAAGCCCTCCTTAATCTGCTCGCCCTCATAAATATCAAACAGCTCATATCCCTCCAGTATTTTCCCGCCACGCTGCGCAATCACTTCTTCGATCTGACCAACAAGCACATTCTTTGGAACGACCATGCTGATATCCCGGTTCACAGACGGATATTTTGCAACACCGGTATATTTTCTATCAAATGTCGCAAACGGCTCTACGGATGGCATATCGAGCACTGCCACATAGACCCTGCCCTTCATATCGTAATTAGAAACAACCTCCGGGTGCACTTCACCCAAAAATCCAACATTGACGTTTTCATAGACAATATTAGCCTGTCTGCCCGGGTGCAGATACGGGTAGCCCTCAGAAAGCGTCACGGAATTTCTTGCAAAACCGCTCATATCAGTACCATTCGGATAATAGGAAACCTTTTTCTTCATTCCGACATGCTCAAAAAATTCTTCAATCACCCCCTTCATACTAAAGAAGTCGCCGTCTCCATAAAATCCAAGCGTCAACTGCATTCTCTCATCCGGAAGTTCCTCAAGCGGGAGCTGCTTTGGCAAATAAATATTTCCAAGCTCGTATAGCTTTACGTCCTTGTTTCTTCTGTTATAGTTCGTAGCTAAAGAAGTCAGCATTCCTCCAAGGGAGAGCGTTCTCATAACGGAGAAATCTTCACCAAGTGGATTGGCGATCGTAACGGTTCTCCTTAACACGCTCTCCTTGGGAATCAGAAGCTTGTCAAAGTTTTTCGGGCTTTCAAATGAATAGCACATTCCCTGGGAAAACCCGCAATACTCCGCGATATCTCTTGCAAGCTGTTCAATTCTTAATTTAAATGGCAGCTTTCCGGTCGTCGCTTCGCCGGTCGGTAAGGTTTCCACAATTTTATCATATCCATAGAAACGGGCGATTTCTTCCGCAATATCTGCAATCCCCTCCAAGTCCTGACGGAAGGTTGGAATCGTTAAAAGACCGCTCTGCTCATCATAGTAAATTTCCAGCTTGGTCAGTACATCTACCATCCAGTCTTTTGCGATATCGGTTCCAAGCAGACTGTTAATGCGTTTGTCATCTAAGCTAATCGTCCGCTCTTTAGGCAATTCTCCATGCACATCCACAACACCATCAACGACCTCGCCGCAGCCAAGCTCCTCAATTAACTGGCATGCCCGGTTGATTGCCGCCAACGCATTCTGTGGATCTAATCCCTTCTCAAAAATGCCGGAGGCATCCGTGCGAAGGCCAAGACGCTTTGCGGACTTTCTAATATTCGCGCCATGAAAGGTGGCAGCTTCAAACAACACGGTTTTTACATGCTCCGTTATTTTTGAATTCTCACCGCCCATGATACCGGCAATGCCAATTTCCTTTTCTCCGTCACAAATCATCAGCATATTGGAATCGAGCTTCCTCATCTGACCGTCGAGCGTCATAAATTCCTCGCCGTCCTTTGCACGCTTCACGATGATTTTATGACCGGATATCGCATCCAGATCAAACGCATGCATCGGCTGCCCGTATTCCTCCATCACGTAATTTGTAATGTCAACGAGATTATTGATCGGCCTGATGCCGCTTGCCGCAAGTCTTCTCTGCATCCACTTCGGAGAAGGACCGATCTTAATGTTTTTGCACACTCTTGCCACATATCTCGCACAAAGCTCCTGATCTTGCACTTCTACGGAAATGTAATCCTTCACATCTTCACCGACGCCCTTAATCTCTACCTTTGGAGCCACAAATGGTTTTCTAAATGTAGCGGCTGCTTCTCTCGCTACGCCGAGCACGCTGTAGCAATCGACTCTGTTGGATGTGATTTCATATTCAAATACCGTGTCACGCAGTCCGAGCTCCGCAACCGCATCCGCACCGACCGGTGTTTCCTTTGGAAAAATATAAATTCCTTCCTCGGGTGCCTCCGGATATAATTCCCGGTTTGAGCCAAGTTCTTCGATTGAACACATCATGCCGTAGGACTCGATCCCGCGCAGCTTCCCGTTTTTAATGACAATGCCGTCCTCAGGAAGCGGACCGCCGTCATGCCCGCCTGCCACTTTTCCGCCGTCCACCACAACAGGAACCTTGTTGTTAACCCGTACATTAGACGCACCCGTTACAATCTGCAACTGCCGATCGCCCAAATCCACCTGACAGATGATCAGTTTGTCCGCATCCGGATGCCTTTCGATTGATAAAATCTCCCCAACATAAATATCTTTTAAATTTCTGTCAAGACGCTTGTACGTTTCCACCTTTGTTCCGGAAAGTGTCATCGCGTCCGTATATTCCTGATCAGTACAGGAGAGTTCAGGCACATAGGCCTTGATCCAAGATAATGCCGTATTCATAATCGTCTATTCCTTTCTTTTTCTGCTTCCCGCCTTCGTCTCAGCCGCCGTTAAAAATTATATTAGAATTGTTTTAGAAAACGGATATCATTTTCATAAAGCAGACGCATATCGTCAATTTCATATTTGAGCAGAGCGATCCTTTCCAAGCCAAGACCAAAGGCAAATCCAGAGTATTCTTCCGGATCAATGCCGCTCATTCTCAATACATTCGGGTGCACCATGCCGCAGCCAAGAATTTCGATCCAGCCTGTTCCCTTGCAGAATCTACAGCCCTTACCGCCACACTTGAAGCAAGAGACATCTGCTTCTGCGCTTGGCTCCGTGAAATTGAAATGATGCGGTCTGAAACGTACCTTCGTTTCTTCCCCAAACAGCTCTTTTGCAAATTCTCCAAGCGTCCCCTTTAAATCGGCAAGGGTAATATGCTTATCGATGACCAGTCCTTCGATCTGATGAAAGGACGGAGAATGCGTCGCATCTACTTCGTCAGAACGAAATACCCTTCCGGGTGCTATCATACGAATCGGGAGTTTCCCCTTTTCCATCTCATGTACCTGGGTTCCCGATGTCTGGGTGCGAAGTAAAAAATCGCCGCTGATATAAAACGTATCCTGCTCATCCTTTGCCGGATGGTCAGCAGGAATATTCAGTGCTTCAAAGTTATAATAATCGGTCTCAATTTCCGGTCCTTCTACCACTTCATAACCCATACCCACAAAGATACGCTCGACCTCTTCCATAACAATCATGTTTGGATGGCGATGTCCCATCGTACCCTTTTTGGCAGGTAGCGTCACGTCGATAACCTCGTTTTTCATTTGCATCTCCCTGACGGCTCGCTCCATTTTCAATCTTGCATCCTCTAGTGCCTGCTCAATCACCTCTCTCGTCTCATTGACCATTTGCCCAACCTTCGGACGATCCTCGGGAGCAACATCTTTCATCCCTTTTAAAACAGATGTCAGCTCTCCCTTTTTTCCAAGGAAATTCACCTTTACCTCATTCAATTTCTCCAACACATCTGACGCCTGAATCTGTTTCAGTGCCTCGTTTCTGATCTGCTGCAGCTGCTCTTTCATATTTCAATTCTCCTTCCTTTACTCATGCAATTTTGCTCGATTTCCTTTACTCACGAAAAAACTTTCGTCTCCCTGAAGTATTCAGAGGGACGAAAGTTTTTCCGCGGTACCACCCATATTCCGGCAGTCACATACTACCGACACTCATTATGCATAACGGGCATATCCGGTCTCCCTTACTTTATGCGACAGGAAAAGATCATAAATTCCTTATCTCCTTACATGCGTGCAACGATTTCGGGGAAACTGCTCCGGTGGGAAATTCGAACCATTATCTGAACTTAAGGAAGCTTACAGCCGGCGGCTTCCTCTCTCTGCAAGAAAATAATGTCCTACTTAACACCTTCTTCGCATTTCATCTGCTTAATTATCCTTATTCTATGCAATGCTCATCGAAAAGTCAAGCAATAATTTATCTGTGCGCCAAGAAACATGATGTACATACCGGCATACAGCCAAAGCATCATTATAATCACCGTAGCAAGAGAACCGTACATGCTGTAGCTATTATAATGCATCGTGTAAACAGAAAAAAGACCGGAAAAAATCCACCAACCAATAGCGGCAAAAATAGCGCCCGGCACCTGCCTTTTCATTTTCATTTTCTGTGCCGGAAGCACCGTATAAAAAAATAGAAACAATAAAAAGAGGATCGCAATCATAATAATGTCACGATAGCCAAAAATCGTCTTGATCGAAACAGGAAACTCGTAAAAATACCGTTCCATCAAACCTCGAATGTGTCTGCCAAATACGCCGCCGACCAACATGACGACAATCGCAATGATCATAAATAATGTATAAAATGCCGACCAGATGCGCATAACAAAATAATTCCTTGTCTCATCAATTCCGGAAATTTCATTTAAGCCCTTTGTAATCGCCTGCACACCACGCGCAGCAGACCAAATTGCAGCCACCGCGGAAATAGACAGGATCGCGGATGATTTGCCGTAAAGCTCATCAATAATATTGATTCCAAGCGCATCCATCTCGCTTGGTAAAAGCTCCACAATCGCTGCCAGCAGGTCTGATTTTGTGATCGGTGTGTAGGGGATTAGTGTTAAAAGAACGATCAAAAACGGAATAATCGATACAAAAATAAAAAATGCTGCGCTTGCAGAATATACATCTACATGGTTTCTTTTCAACTGATCCGTAAATTCCATAAGCCTGTTAATGAGCGATCTCAGTTTTTTATTCATAAACTGCTCCTATTGTAGTACCTTCATAAAAAAATGAAAGGATATTTTGATAATCCATACCTGAAAGAGCCATATTCTTAGCTCCGTTCTGGGACATCCCGACACCGTGACCGAAGCCGCCGCCATTTAAAACTATTTCTTCCAATATATCATTATTTTCATTTTGATAATTTATTTTTATCTTTTTATTATTATTT
>CAZBRY010000024.1:0-17227 GCA_964494285.1 uncultured Lachnospiraceae bacterium | reverse complement strand
TAGCGTGTCACCTTTCCGTCCGGATGCTGAATGTAAACACAGTATCCGTAACCGCTTCCCCATCCGGCTCTGATCACCTGTCCGCCGGAGGAGGCCGAAATGGACGTACCAACCGGCACCGCCCAGTCCACACCCTTATGATACGTCGATGCGCCCTTGACGGGGGCAGAACGTTTTCCGAAGCCGGAGGAAAGTCTTCCTCCCGATACCGGCTTTAAGTACGTCGGCGGTGTCTTCGTACCACGCTCTATGACCTTAGCCACAGCCTGCGCTTTGACATCCTCGTATATGATTTCACGTCCCTCTTCCTCATCGTTCCGGTAAGTGATATCCGCAACGACCTTACGAAATCCTGCCACCGGCTCCTGCAGCACCTTCGTATCCGTCGTGTACCACGCATCATTATCTATATACTGCACATCTGCGTCGTATTCCTCTTCATAGTAAACCTGCTCCGTGCGCACAATCGAAAGTTCCGGTTCCGGCACCGTAACCTTAATTTCGTCGCCCACGCGGATCGTCGCATTTTCGTTTGAGATTGTTTCTTTATTCATCGCGATAATCTGATCGATCGTTGTATTGTTTTTCTGGGCGATGACAGAGAGACTGTCGCCGGACTCCACTTCATAAATTTTACTCTTTTCCTGATCCTTTGTGACAAGCTCGATCGCATTTTCGAGTGTGCTGATCTGATCCGAATCCACATAGGCCTGTACGACCTCGACATTTTCACCAAAATCTAAATCTGTCATCCCAAACTCAAACGCCTCTGTATCCTGCTTCAGCGCCTCATCATAATATTGCTCCACTCTCTGGAATGCGCCGGCTCGCGGCATCAGCGATCCTTCCTGCTGTATATTCTCCAGCTCATCCGTTTTGGCAATCTTGGTCGTCAAGACATTCAGCTCACGCGTCGTGTCCAAAACAAGATTGACCGTAAACTGATTTTCTTCGTCATATTTATTTTTTGCAGTTCTAAGGAGGGTAAGCACTTCGTCGGAGGTTTGCAGATTCACTGTAAACTCATTGATTTTCACTTCATAAACCTGCTGCTTAGTTTTCATAACGCTTTCAGAAAATACGTTATAAATATTATTTACAATATCCTCTTCCTTATCCGTTTTGCCGAAAATTGCTTTGGAACCACTCAGCACGACTTCATAATTAATCAGTACAAGCTCTTCCTTTTCTTTTGCAATTTTTTTTCTCGCGCGCAATACCATTTCATCAACCTTGGACGAATCATCTACTATGCCGACCTGGGTTCCGTTGATAAAAATGGTAATCAAATTATTTCCACTTTGGGAGAACTTCTCGATCGCCGGTACAAGCAAGAAAACAAGCAGTGCCGTTAGCAGCATTGCTCCGATATGACTATATTTCATTGTCTTTGTATATTTCGTCAATCTGCGCATATAGCAGTCACCCTGCGATCCTATAGATACACTTGCGATGCCAAATATTCGGCGTCCGTAATAAATTCGTAACAAAATCATTCTACCAACAAATATATCTGATGTAAAGCAGGAATCTTTTGATTCCCAAAATCCCTTCGATACGGCACGTATCGAAGGGATTTTCATTGTTGTCTCTTTGGTTTTGTTTTTCTGACGCTGTAGCCAAAGCTGCCGAGCAAACTGCCAATGCCGTAATACTCGCCATGGGAATACACAATCGGGTGAGAATCCGACAGACGGAATTTCTGTCCCTCCATGTAAGCATCCTGTACATGTACGGCAAGCACATTAGCCAGAAACAGATGATGGCTCCCAAGCTCTTCTACTTTCTCCACACGGCATTCGATATTGACGGGACTATCCTGTAAAAGCAGGCAGGAAACCTTTGACGCCGACTGCGTCTTAAGGTGCATTTCCTTGAACTTGTCCACCTCTCTCCCTGACTTGACACCGCAGTAATCAACAGCACGCGTCATGCCTTCCGTCGTCAGATTAATCACGAATTCGCCAGTTTCTCTAATCATAGGATACGAAAAGCGCTCGGGTCGAACAGAAATGGATACCATAGGCGGATTTGTACAAATCGTGCCTGCCCAAGCAACAGTAAAAACGTTATGTTTTCCCTCCCTGTCACACACACTAATCAATACGGCCGGCAACGGATAAAGCATATTACCCGGCTTCCATTCTATTTTTCCCATTTAGATGACTCCAAAAATATACGCCGTCAGCAACCCTATATTCACAATAGACAACACAATGGAAATGATGGATAAGATCTTTATCGAGCCCATATTTTTCTTTGTCTGTCCGGTGGCCTGCGTGCTCTCTTCCGTAATAACAGCCTGTACATTCCGGTAGCATTTTACATTCTCTTTGTGTACATGTTCTTCCATATCCTTAAAATAGGTTCCGATTGCTTCCATGTCGAAGGAAGACTCTTCTAGCGCAGTCTCTGCCGGGACTTCCTTAGGTGCCGCAATCTCCTGCCTGACCATATTCAAAAGTGCTGTATTTCCAAGCACCGCCTGCATAATTTCTTCTTTGGCAGCACCATCCACCGACGGCACTTGTACAGGTGCAGGAGCGGATCCCGATGATCGCATCTGATCCGATACATCAATCCGAAACTCATTCATAAGTCCCGCGTTTTCGTCCAAAGCCTGCAATAATTCTTTTCCGATCGCAACTCTCTCATCCTTTGCCTCGTCAAAAAAATCACTGATAATTTCAAGCTGCTTCGTATTGCTTTTATCTATAACCTCGGTAACCAATTTCACGCCGGATCCATCTAGACTACCCGATCCGCTTCTTGGACTTCTTTCGTATCTATCTACACTGCTTCTATCCAAGCTTCCCCTTTCTGGGGAACGTTCAAACCTTCCGCTAAGCCTTTCTCTAAATCCGTCCATACCTACCTCCGTTTTCATGAGACTATTTTTTTACATTTTATCATTATTTTCGCCCAATTACAAGCACTTCCACTTTTGTGCATTCTGTATAGATCCCATGTTTTTTAATTTTCTTTTTTGTAAATATTAACTATTCTTTCATATGCCGTTCATACTTTGTCCATATGTTGTTGTTACACTATAAATAACTCCAAAGGGATAATAACAATTGTTAGTTAGATAAATTTTTTCATAATATTGCCCAGGTGATTCTCATCCACCTGGGCACTCCTCATTTTTTATAAGAACTTACACGGCCTGTTTTGCCCTTTCCCCCTGCTCTTCTTTTTTGAGAGCTTCCTGCTTTTCCACTTCCTGCTGAATTTCTTCGTTCAGGGACAGCATTTTATCATCCAGGGCGGAGACCATCTGCGCACATTCGTACAACTCGCGCTTGATATGCTCGGGTGCATTTTTGTCAAACTTGTAATTCATCTTATGCTCAAGGCTCGCCCAAAAGTCCATCGCAACCGTACGGATCTGAATCTCGACCTTTGTGTCCACGACGCTGTCCGATAAGTAAATCGGCACAGAAACAAGCATATGATAGCTCTTGTAGCCGCTCTCCTTGGGTGCCTGGATGTAGTCCTTTACCGAAATCACCTTGATATCACTCTGGTTGCGCAGCATCTCGGCAATCCGGTAGATATCGGAAGTAAAGGAACAAATAATCCGAATTCCGGCAATGTCATTTACATATTTGACCATATTTTCAATCGTAGACTCATAACCCCGTTTTTTCAGCTTTTTTACGATGCTTTCCGGGGTCTTGATTCTCGATTTGATATGCTCGATCGGATTATACTGGTGGATATGCTGGAACTCGTCGTTTAAAATCTCAAGCTTCGTTCCAATCTCCTTAAGCGCAGAATTATACAACAGAATAATGGTCTGCCAGCTATCTACCTCTTCAGAACCTTTCACTTTAAATTCCAATCAATTCACACTCCAATGATTTATTATCTGTGTTTTTACAGTCTTATTATACCATAAATCCCCTGTAATTGTACAATATTAATAAAATTTTAATAAGAATAATACGATGATTTATGATATGATAGAGCAAAATCATTTGATAATAAGGATTAATTATGCGATTTGGGAGGAATTTATGTTTCGTTTATGGGCGAAAACTTTTAAAGATAACCGCATGCTGCAGGATACCATTATCTGCAACGATACAGAAAATACGCGAACACATAAAGTGTTTTCTGCAATTGAGGAGATTTGCTATGAATTTGATTTGAGCAAACCGATCTGGCTTGATTCTACAATAGAAGAATTTAAACGTCATTCCAAGGTTCGTTTTTCGCAGGATAATTTTATTGACTTCGTAGACTTCGATTACCTGGAAATACAAATCATAGAGGAGGGATGACCTTCTCTATGATTTGTGGCTAAACCTCAATTACATATTGGCAACATAGACATACATAAAGATAAAATGGCAGAAGCTGCCCGCCAAAACAAACAAATGAAAAATTTCATGGGAGCCAAAATTGACATGTCGGCTGTTAAATATCCGAAGCTTTAAGGCATAAATAATGCCACCGATCGTATAGAGCAGACCTCCGGCCAGAAGCCATGCAAAGGCCGCCGCCGAAAGAAGATTCGATAGCGGGACGAAAGCAAACACGCAGGTCCAGCCCATTCCGATATACAGCACGGAGGAAACCCATTTCGGACAGGTTACCCAAAATGCCTTAAACAAAATGCCGGCAAGGGCAATTCCCCACACTGCACAGAACATCGCCGTGCCGGTCACGCCTTTTAGTACGATCAGGCATACGGGCGTATAAGAGCCGGCAATCAATACAAAGATCATCATATGATCGATCTTGCGGAATACTTTAATAATTGCCGCCGGCACCCTGACAGAATGATACGTCGTGCTTGCCGAATAAAGTAAAAACATACTCGCCACAAAGATCGCCATTGCCCCTGCATTGATCGCGCTTGTCTGCGCCGCTTTCGCAATTAACGGCGATGCCGCCGCAATTGAAAAAATAACACCTATGAAATGGGTAATCGCACTACCCGGTTCTCTTATTTTTTGTAACATTTTAATTACTCCTTTCTTCCTTTACTGCTTAATGTAGTTTCCAAAACTACTTGTTGATGATATTATACTACTACACCTCGTTCTAATATGCAAGTTGTTTTTCTTTTATTTTTAATTTTTAGGAAAACCGGATATTTTAATTTTCAGGGAGGTTTTTCATGAAAGGTTATACTTACATGGTAGAGTGCAGTGACCGGACACTGTATACAGGCTGGACGAACGATTTAAAGAAGCGTTTGGCTGCCCATAATGCCGGGATTGCCTCTAAGTACACAAGAGCACGCCGCCCTGTTGTGCTCGTTTATTACGAAGAATTCCTGACAAAAGAAGAAGCTATGAAACGCGAATATGCAATCAAGCAGCTTTCTGCCGGTCAAAAGAGAAAGCTGCTTGATTTACCGCAAAATCTACTACATACGAATTCGCCTCGTGTGGATTTGCCTCATGCAGATCAGACGCCTGCCACCCGACCAAATAGTTGATTGGAATCACGACCTATTGCAGATATTCCATCGGGTTCACAGTTGCATTGCCACGCTGCAGCTTCAGATATAGATTACTTCCTTCCACGCTATAGTACTTCGTCGGTGTATTTACATAACCGATGAGGTCACCGGCTTCTACGATTTGCCCCGCTGACACCGCAAGATCCTTAAGCTGTCCATAGGTCACCTTATAATCGTTTCCCAAATCCATCACCATGGTCGTACCGATATCCGCTTTTTCTTCAATATTGACAATCTGTCCCTTCTTCACCGCAGTCACGGGCGTACTTACGGCCGCTTGAATGATGATTGCCGGATTATACTTATACTGGTTCAGCGTTGCAAAATAAATACTTTTATCCATACTGTAATTCATGATGACATTTCCGGTAAGCGGCCAGCCCAGCTTGTCCCCTTCCGCAAAACTTAAAGTCACAGGCTGGGTAATTGCCTCGGCCACCTCAAGCTCCTGCTCGTCCTCCGTCTGACCGCTCTGATCTTCTACAATAATTCGATCATTTGTTTCTTCTTCCTTCTCTTCGTTGACGGCCGTGTCGCTTGCTGGATTTACTTCATCTGTTGCATCCATCACATTATCCCAGCCGAAAATATCTTCGTTTGAGAAATTATCCGCCTTCGCGTTTTGAGATTCTACCGCTTTCTTATCAATTTCCGCAATCTCTTTTTCCGAATCTTCAATATCCGTCAGATCAACAATGTAACCCTCCGAATGAGAGCGTTCCCATTCGTAGCTGTAAATTCCGGCAAGCGTCGCACCGCTTACAATACAGACTGCCGTTGCAATCAAATATTGCTTTTTTATATTTCGTTTTTTACCATTGATATTTCTCATTATAATCACCTCACTCTTATGTTTTCCTAAAATAAAAGGATTATTCAGTGATTAACAACAATTCGTATTTTTATTTCGTTCAGTTTCGTAAAGAGCCATTCCTTACCCCTCAATCTGAATTCCATCAAAAAAATAATTGAATATTTCCTTCATTTGCTTTCCTTCCTCAGCCAGTCTTTTTGCCTGATACTGGTCAAAACCAAGACCATGACCGCGCCCCTTTGTCACGACCCGGATATTTCCTTCAAATTCCTCTATCACAAAGCTTGCCGAAGGAAATTTCATTCCCTTCCTGAACTCTTCGCCGCTCATTTCCTTCGTTCCAAGCAAGACTGTCATGACATAGCCTGCCCGGTCTGTTTCCTCTAGCCGAATGTTTTCAAGCAGCGGCGTGTCCTGCAATGTAACATCAAATGCCTCTGTAAGCCTTTCTTTAAATTCTTCTGTTGAATAATAGCTGATGGAAAGAAAACTGTCCGCCTCCACATCCGTACTGCAGTCCACACTTTTCAAATACGGATACTCCCCTCCCGCAAACAGATCAGCCGAGTTCCGCGTATATCCGGCGCTCACCGCGTGATATGGCATATACGCCGGTTCGCCTTCGTATGTGATGATCTGTCCGGCTGTTTCCTCTACTGCCTCCTTCAATCTGGCATAATATCCGGAAAATTCCTCGGCACCCCAAAGCTCCTTCATTTCTTCCATCGAATAGCTTTTCACCGTGCTCGAGTTGACTGGATCCATTGAACTTTCTCTTGCAAGCTGTGTGCGCAGCAAAATGGCCTGCGCCTTTAAGACCTCCTTCGGATAGCTGACCGGTATTACCGCAGCAAGTGCTCCGACAAGCGCTTCCTCCGCTTCTTCACTTTCCTGAGTTTCATTTTCTTCTCCTTGAAAAACAGTTGTCTCTTTTACCGCGGCACGCCCCTGATACAGCATCGTGGCTACATAAGGCAGCAATAGCACAATCATGATGATCGCAATATATTCTTTCATAAATTTCATTCCTGATTACTTGTCTTGCTCTATTCTACGCAGGAAACCTAAAAAACAGACCGGAATCGGCGCCGATCCCAGTCTGCTTTGTGTTCCGTGCATCGCACGAGTTCCATGTTACATCATTTCGCAAGATCCAAATGCTGCACCGTGCCGACATTTCCATCTTCATAAAGAAAAATGCCCGTTTTACGGATCGCTGCATTCACTTGATTTGTGGAAGCGGAGTTTAAAGAAAAGTCTGTACCGACATTCCCAAGGCAAATCGCGCCGACCCCTTTTTCCGATAATCCATACAGCATTGTTTCTCCGCTGCTGCCCTGCGTAAAAATCAGAAGCTTGCTCCAAATGGGATCCGCTTCATCGATCCATCCATTTCCGTCCAGATCATATTTTGCCAGATCTTTAAAACCGTCTCCTGACTTCGTACCGAACAGCTCGCTTCCATCATTGATCACTCCGTCGCCGTTTAAATCCAGCGCCAGATAGCCGCTTCCCGCATTCAGGCTTGAAATGTTGTCAAGCACGCCGTCCGCGTCAATGTCGAACAAAAATTTCTGGTCTGAAACACCGGCAATATTTGTGTCCAGATTAATGACGAGCGGATCACACATCGACTGCAGAACCTCATACCGCTCACTGTAGTACTCCTCGAAGCTGCGGCTCATCTGCAGACCCACGTTAAACGTGATTTCCCTGCCGTCTGCCGTCACCACCTTGCCTGCCGCAGAAAAAACAGTTTCTTCCGATTCGCTGTAATAATGCTCTTCCGTGTAGCTTCTCAGCACCATCTGGGGGATGGATGTACCATCCTGCGGGGTTACCGTTTTTTCGACAGCAGGGTTCCTTTTGTTCGTTCCGCTAAACAAGATCTGAAACAGATAATTGATGCATTCCATTCGGATTTTTGCCATCGCATCCTGCTCTCGTTTCGCATCCAGCGGATGATGCACCCTCATCTGCTCAAACCGATCCTTGAGGCTACTCATCGAATCCCGAAAGCCGTTTGATGTATTGCCCGGCGCACCCTCCTTTTCGACCTGCCCATCGTCCTTCACGCCAAGCCCCCTGCGGCCGACATTGCCTGCGCTCTTATAAGCGCCGAAATAATACGCATCCATGCGCACAGAAGTATATTTTCTGGCGGATTCCATTCCTATACTGCTGCTGTTTACAACCAATTTCTTTCCCCCTGCGGCTTTCCACCTCTTCTACCACTCCGTCCCTGTTGTCAATAAAAAGAGGGCATTTCCATAAACAGAATTCCTTTCCTGTTCATGTCATACCCTCCGTGGTCAGCCATACTTATTCAGAGCGCTCGTCCGGCCACGACCTCGCTCCGTATATTAGTTATCGGCAGGTTCATAAAAAACATTAATCTGCATAATAGTTAATCAGGCAGCCCTTCAGAATGATGGTCCTCTCATCCTCCGTCATCTCACCGAGACGCAGCACAAACTCCTTGAGTGTGTCGGAAACAACATATGCTTTGATTTCTGGCTGCCTCTCAGCCACAGCTCTCCTAATGCCCGGAATGAATAAAAATTCCTGATTAGCAAACGGAAGCTTTCCGGCATCGATCAAAAATGGAAGCATGCCCCAATTGATCAGGTTCGAGCGGTAACGCTTCGTCGCATACTCATTCGCGATATTCGCCCAGCCGCCGAGTACCTTCTGGCAGGAAGCCGCCTGCTCTCGGGCAGAACCGTCTCCCGGCTTCACCGCAAAAATTGTGCTTCCAAAGCCTGTATTTTCAAGGTTAACGTCTTCAAATGAAGCCTGGATTTGATGCATAACAGGCTCTACCTCCGCATTTGCCGCATAGGGATCCTGTCCCTCTGTGCGCGCCTGCTCCGCCTTTTGGATTTCCTTCGCAAGCCCCACATACGCGGGATCCTTTCTGGAAAGTGTAAATTCCGCAAGACCCAGTGGGTTAGAGCGGAAGGACGAGGTCTCTCCCGATGGAATCAGCTCATCTGTCGTCGTCACCGGATCATGGATTTCGGATACGACCTTCAGCACGAGGTTTTTTGGAAGCGCGCTCATCCTCGGCCAATCCTTGATATTAGGACCAAATTTAATTTCCACGCTCTCGTCCGCAATGCCATGACTGTCAAATACACGGTTTTCATAAATCGACTGATCAAAGAAATATTTATATTTTTTTAATGTATCCGCTTCGATCTGGTTGGCGGCAGAAGTCAAATAGCCCTTGTTAGCCGCAGTCGCCGCAATGGAGCGCGCATCCATTAGTGCAACGGAGGAAATTTGTCCGTCCTGCAGCTTGGAACCTTCTCTGTTCGGAAAATTTCTCGTGGAATGCCGGATGCTGAACGCGTTATTTGCAGGCGTATCACCCGCTCCGAAACACGGTCCGCAAAATGCTGTTTTCAGCACTGCACCGGTCCCCAAAAGCTTTGCAGCACAGCCATTTTTGATTAGTTCCATATAGATTGGCATCGAAGCCGGGTAAACGCTCAGCGTAAATTCATCCGGACCGATACCCATCCCGTCCAGGATGTCTGCAGCGGCACAAATATTCTCAAATCCGCCTCCGGCACAACCGGCAATGATTCCCTGCTCTACATAGAGCCTGCCGTCACGCACCTTATCCTTGAGCTTAAAATCAACCTTACCGTCCAGGCTGACAAGTGCTTTTTTCTCAACATCGTCCAAGATATCGAACAGATTTCCGTTCAGCTCGTCGATGGTATACGTATTGCTCGGGTGGAACGGCATCGCAATCATCGGCTTTATTTCGCTCAAATCCACCTCAATGATTCCGTCATAGTAAGCTACCTGTCCCGGATTTAGCTCGCGGTAATCCTCTCTGCGTCCATGGATTTCATAAAATTCCTCGATGATGCTGTCCGTCTTCCAAATCGAGGACAAGCAGGTCGTCTCCGTCGTCATAACATCGATCCCGATACGGAAATCGCTGCTTAAGCCGGCCACACCCGGACCGACAAATTCCATCACTTTATTTTTCACATAGCCGTTTTTGAATACTGCGCCGATAATCGCAAGCGCGACGTCCTGTGGACCGACACCCGGCATTGGTGTCCCCTTTAAATAAATACCGACGACCTCCGGCATATTGATATCGTAGGTTCTGGAAAGAAGTTGCTTCACAAGCTCCGGTCCGCCCTCACCCATCGCCATCGTACCAAGCGCACCGTAGCGCGTATGGCTGTCGGAGCCGAGAAGCATCCTTCCACCGCCTGCAAGCATCTCCCTCGCAAACTGGTGGATCACCGCCTGATGAGGCGGCACGTATACACCGCCGTAGCGCTTCGCACAGGACAGGCCAAACATATGGTCATCCTCATTGATCGTTCCGCCCACCGCACATAAGCTGTTGTGGCAGTTCGTCAACACATACGGAATCGGAAATTTCTCAAGCCCCGATGCACGTGCCGTTTGAATAATACCTACAAATGTAATATCGTGAGAAGTCAGCTTATCAAATTTAATTTTCAACTTTTCCATGCTGCCCGAGATATTATGCGCCTCAAGAATCCCATAAGCAATCGTATTTTTCATGGCCTCGCCCTGCGCGACATTTCTGCCGGCCGCCTCCGCCACGGTTGCGATCGCGTCTTCCGTATCCGGGATCAGCTGCAAGCCATCAACCAAATAAGCGCCGCCTTCATATAATGTGATCATATCAAAACCTCCTGTTTCTCTATTCGATTTCTATTTTTCCCTTGCCGTCACTATGATTTATTTTATAGTAGCCGTCTACATTTCGCAAGTGGTTTATGGTATACTGTTCAAAAATGAGCATGGAGCGTCATATAAATGATGTAGGGGGGATTTCTATGAATGAGAAAATTGCGGTACAAACGCAGCCTTCCATTATAATCAAGGATCCAAAAACCGGCGAATCCTTTTATGGTGGCGATCAGGCGTGGTTTGAAAGCAATACAAGAGCTTATGCAGGATGCGGACCTGTGGCCGCGGCAAACCTGCTTCTTTGCCTTACCGGGAAACATCCTGATCTTAATAAAAAAAATTTCGTTCTCCTTTTATCGAATCACAAAGAAGCGTTCCTTGATCTGATGAACGACATTTACAAGACCATGGGAACCTTGGAAGTTCCTGTCTTAAACGTGATTTATGACCGCTGCAGCCGTGACAATCTATTTTTTAAAAAGGTGGCGCCCAACAACGGCAGGAGCATTTGGGGGTTTACGAAGGGCGTGCTGCGTTACGCAAAGAATCTAGGCATTAATCTTCACTCACATACCCTGCCAACTGCCTTCTGCTCCTATGAAAGTGGGCTTCGCTTTATCCAAAGCGGGCTTGAGCAGAGCGGTTCCGTCGTTCTCCTAACCTCCTTCAATCGCCATCCGCTCACACTTTTTAGCGGCGGCTGCGGAGAACTGACAAAGCCTTATGAATTAAAAAAAGGCATGAAAAACCATTTTGCAACGATTACCGGATTTTCGGACGGCAATACCCTGCTGCTTTCGACCTGGGGAAGAATTTCCGCCGTCAATTATGACTCTTTGTATTCTAGCTGGCAAAGCCGCAAAGCGTTTGACAGTGCTCTGTTCTATTTTACACCCGCCGCCTCTGCCGATATCACCGATCAAGACATTAAAAATGCCCAGTGGCCGCTCCTACAGGCGCTCCACCAGACACTTTTTAAAAAGTCCGTTTACCCTTAATCGGGTTTTCGTCCACTATTATTTTTTCAGCATTACCCGATCCAGATGCCAGATTTCATCCACGTACTCCTGTATCGTTCGGTCGGAGGAGAACTTGCCCGAGCAGGCGACATTCATAATCGCCTTTTTTGCCCAGCCCTTTTCATCCCGGTAGGCCGCCTCGACACGTTTCTGTGCTTCGGCATAGGATTTAAAATCTTTTAGAATAAAATAGGTATCGGCTCTCGCCGTGCACTGCGTGTTCAGCAGAGAGTTATACAGATCACGGAACATCTCCGGATCACTGGGTACATAATAGCCGTTGATCAGCTGCATCAGCACCTTGCGGACATCCTGATCGTTGTTAAAAATTTCCGTCGGATCATAACCGCCGTTTCGCTCGTAGTGAATCACCTCATCGGAGGAAAGTCCGAAGATAAACGCATTTTCCGCGCCAACCTCCTCAGCAATTTCCACATTCGCACCGTCCAGTGTACCGATTGTCACAGCACCGTTTAGCATAAACTTCATATTTCCCGTACCGGAAGCCTCTTTGCTCGCCGTTGAAATCTGCTCAGACACATCTGCCGCCGCAAAAATCCACTCCGCATTAGATACCCGATAGTCTTCAATAAATACAATTTTCAGCTTTCCATTAATTGACGCGTCATGGTTTACAATGTCAGCAACCGTATTAATCAGTTTAATTGTCAATTTCGCGTTTTTATAGCCTGCTGCCGCCTTCGCTCCAAAAATAAATGTTCTTGGGAAAAACTCCTTTTCCGGATGCTCTTTGATTTCGTTGTATAAGTACATGATATGAAGAATATTCAAAAGCTGGCGCTTATACTCGTGCAAGCGCTTTACCTGCACATCAAAAATCGAACGCGGATCGACCTCGATTCCATTGTTCTCCAGAATATATTTTGCAAGACGCACCTTGTTCTGGTATTTTATATTCATAAATTCCTGCTGCGCCTTTGCATCCTCGGCAAACAGCTTCAGCTTATTAATCTTGGGCAAATCCGTAATCCAGTCGGCACCAACGCGGGAGGTTACCCAGTTCGCCAAAAGCGGATTTCCATGAAGCAGAAATCTCCGCTGTGTAATACCGTTCGTTTTATTATTGAACTTCTCCGGCATCATCTCGTAGAAATCCTTCAGCTCCTGATTTTTCAGTATTTCCGTATGCAGCCTTGCCACACCGTTTACCGAAAATCCGGCGCAGATAGCCAGATGCGCCATCTTCACCTGACCGTCATAAATCACTGCCATCCTGCGCACCTTCTCATGATTGCCCGGATATTTGGCTTCGATCTGCGCGATAAACCGACGGTTAATTTCCTCCACGATCTGATAGATACGGGGAAGCAGCCTGGAAAACAGCTCAATCGGCCACTTCTCCAATGCCTCCGACATAATCGTATGATTGGTATATGCACAGGTCTTCGTCGTAACCGCCCATGCTTCGTCCCAGCCAAGCCCATAGTCATCCATCAAAATGCGCATCAATTCCGCAACCGTTACGGTCGGATGGGTGTCATTCAGCTGAAATACAACCTTCTCGTACAGCTTTTTAACGTCCTTGTGGTTGCGCATGTATTTCTCGACAGCTTCCTGAATACTCGCCGAAATAAAGAAATACTGTTGCTTTAGACGCAACTCCTTACCCGCATAGTGGTTATCATTCGGATAAAGCACTTCGCATATATTTTTTGCAAGATTCTCCTGCTCGACCGCCTTTTTATAGTCTCCCTTGTCAAAAGAATCCAGCTGAAAGCACTCCACTGGCTGCGCGTCCCAAATCCTAAGCGTATTGACTATTCCGTTTCCGTAGCCTACGATCGGCAGATCATAGGGGATCGCCTGCACGGACTGGTAATTTTCCTGTGAGAAATGACTCTTGCCGTTCTCATCCACTTCCACACGTACATTGCCGCCAAATTTGACAATCTTGGCATATTCGCTTCTACGAAGTTCAAACGGATTACCGTCCTTCAGCCAGTTGTCCGGCACCTCCACTTGATAACCATCCCGAATTTCCTGCTTAAACATGCCATAGCGATACCGGATGCCGCAACCATACGCGCTGTATCCCCGCGTCGCCAAAGAATCCAAAAAGCAGGCAGCCAAACGCCCAAGGCCTCCGTTGCCCAAAGCCGCATCCCTTTCCTGATCCTCGATGATATCAAGATTCAGACCCAGCTCCTCTAAAGCCTCCGCTACCTCTCGATAGGATTTTAAATTGATCAGGCTGTTGCCAAGCGCTCTTCCCATCAAAAATTCCATTGAAAGGTAATAAACGGTCTTCGGATCCTCTTTTTCGTAAGTTTTCTGCGTCTCCAGCCAGTTATCGATAATGGTATCCTTCACCGTATAGCAAACAGCTTGAAAAATCTGCTGCTCGCTCGCCTCTTCCAGCGTCTTTCTGTATAGAAGCTTAATATTATCCTTGACATCCTTTTTGAATGATTCTTTGCTAAATATGCTTTTTTTAATCATTGGCAAATCCTCCCTCGTACTAATGATCCTTCTTTACACCCAATACAACCTGCTCGCCGTTAATGCTCCATTCCTTCTCATAGCCTTCTGTTGTACCGAGCACAATATCGACCGCCAGCACCTCTGACATCATCTCATCCCGATTGGTCTTAAAAATATTCGTGATCTTATCATTATCCTTTGCATAAACAATGATTTTATCCATTACTTCAAAACCTGCTTCTTTTCTCATTGTCTGAATCTTGCTGATCAACTCACGGACATAGCCCTCTTCGATCAGCTCCTGAGTCAAATTCGTATCGAGCACGACCGTCACCTGATTATCGTTCTCAGACACATAGCCTTCCTTTTGAACCATCTCAATCAGCAAGTCTTCCTTTGATAATACAACGGATTCGCCGTTTATGTCAAATTTGAGAGACCCCGTGACATTCAGTTCATCCATTGCTGCATTTCCGTCAAGAGAGGATAACGTCTTCTGGATGCCGCCAAGCAGCTTGCCATATTTGGGGCCGACTGTCTTTAGCTGCGGCTTAAATGTATAGGAAGTAAATGCCCTCACATCCTCCGTAAAAACAACCTCCTTCACGTTCAATTCATCCGCAATGATTTCCTGATAAAATGCGGAAAGGGTAAACGGTGCCTTCACAAACATGTTTCCGATCGGCTGTCTGTTCTTTATCATTGCATTGTTTCTGCATGCGCGTCCCATAACAACCGTTTTTAAAACGGCTTCCATGTTTTGTTCAAGCTCTTTGTCGATCAATCCCGTGTCTGATGCCGGGAAGTCGCACAGATGGATACTTTCCGGCGCATTTTGATCGATGCTAACGACGAGGTTCCTATAAATCTCCTCTGTCATAAACGGCACCATCGGCGCAGCTGCTTTGCAGATATCGACCAAACACGTATATAACGTCATATACGCATTGATTTTGTCCTGCTCCATTCCCTTCGCCCAAAAGCGCTCACGGCTTCTTCTGACATACCAGTTGCTCAGATCATCGACAAATTCCTGCAGTGCCCTTGCGGCCTCTGGAATTTTATAATTGCTCAGATCGTCGTCCACTTCCTTGATGACCGTATTCAACTTTGATAAAATCCACCGATCCATGACCGGAAGTTTTTCGTATTCCAACTGATAGTTTGTTGCGTCAAATCCGTCAATATTCGCATAGAGCACAAAAAATGCATACGTATTCCACAGCGTGCCCATAAATTTGCGCTGCCCTTCCATCACCGCTCTTCCGTGAAAGCGATTCGGCAGCCACGGTGCGGAATTCACATAGAAATACCAGCGAATCGCATCGGCGCCATATGTCTCCAGCGCATCGAACGGATCTACCGCATTTCCCTTTGATTTGCTCATCTTCTGACCATTCTCATCCTGCACATGTCCGAGTACGATGACATTCTCATAAGCCGCCTTATTAAACAGCAGCGTTGATTCCGCAAGCAGAGAATAGAACCAGCCTCTCGTCTGATCGACCGCCTCCGAAATAAACTGTGCGGGGAACTGATTCTCAAACAGCTCCTTATTTTCAAACGGATAATGATGCTGCGCAAACGGCATCGCACCCGAATCAAACCAGCAGTCAATGACCTCCGGCACACGGCGCATCGGCTTTTGGCACTTCGGACAGGTAATCGTATACTCATCAATGTACGGTCTGTGCAGCTCGACCGTCAATGCATCCTCTCTTCCCGAAAGCTCCTTTAACTCCTCGCGGCTCCCAATCGAGTGTATATGACCGCATTCACATTCCCAGATGTTCAGCGGTGTTCCCCAATAACGGTTTCTGGAAATGCTCCAGTCCTGAATGTTTTCCAGCCAGTCTCCAAAGCGACCCTTGCCGATGGACTCCGGAATCCAGTTAATGGTATTGTTATTTCTGATTAAATCATCCTTTACAGCCGTCATCTTAATAAACCAGGATTCTCGCGCATAGTAAATCAGCGGCGTGTCACAGCGCCAGCAATGCGGGTAGCTATGCTCAAATTTCGGAGCGGAAAACAAAAGAGATTTTTTCTCAAGCTCCGTCAGTACAAGTTTATCCGCATCTTTACAGAATGTACCCGGCCATGGTGTTTCCTTCGTCATCTCTCCCTTACCGTCCACAAGCTGCACAAACGGAAGGTCATAAATGCGTCCCACGTTCGCATCGTCCTCACCAAAGGCCGGAGCCATATGAACAACGCCCGTACCGTCTGTCAGCGTAACGAATGTGTCGCAAGTCACATAGAACGCCTTTTTATTCTGCTTTTTGCAGATTTCCACCGCATAGTCAAACAGCGGCTCGTATTCCTTGTATTCCAAATCCTTTCCCGTACAGGTCAAAAGCACCTCGTATGCCGGTGTGCCTGTCTCCTTGTCAGCAAGAGATCCAAGAACCGTATCTAGCAGCGCCTGTGCCAGATAATATGTGTAACCGTCTGCCGCTTTTACCTTTACATACATCTCATTCGGGTTGACACAAAGTGCCACGTTGGACGGAAGCGTCCAGGGTGTCGTCGTCCATGCAAGAATATAGGCATCCTCATCCTTGACCTTGAAGCGCGCGATCGCGGAGCGTTCCTTGACATCCTTATAGCCCTGTGCCACCTCATGTGAGGAGAGCGGAGTTCCGCAACGCGGACAGTAAGGCACGATTTTAAAGCCCTTGTATAACAGACCCTTGCTCCAGATTTCCTTCAGCGCCCACCATTCCGATTCAATAAAATTGTCATCGTATGTGACATAGGGGTCATCCATATCCGCCCAAAATC
>CAZBRY010000023.1:2652-17661 GCA_964494285.1 uncultured Lachnospiraceae bacterium | reverse complement strand
ATTACATGGATACTGTCAGTATTTTCAATAATATTCTCAGGAAAGTAGACAAAGTCTTCCGTAATGTCTTTCAAATTGTGGAGAATTGCAAACGCACGGACATTTTCCATTTCGCAGCCGTCCTCAAAGAAAATAACCGCTTCATACGTCTTTTTATTGCTGACTACGCTGTTTTTGACGGGCGGCAAGTAGTATTGCTTTGCAAGGACAGGCGTTTTTTCTCTTCCCTTCTCTTCCGGTTTTGCACCATTTTCTTCTTTTAGTTTCATTAAAAAGCACTCAATATGTTCTATGGCAGCATCCGGATTGCCATCGGCCTCATCCGCATTTTTCACCTTTTCCATTTCGAGCTTGATGAAATCCACCCCTTCAAACAATAGATCGGAAAGAAGTGCACAATCCATCTCCTTTGGATTTTCTTCTCTGATATAATAAAAGAGATCCTCCATCGCGTGGGATACGGACGCAATGTTGTTAAATAGCATCATTGCGGAGGATCCTTTGATGGTATGCATGAACCTGAAGATCTCGTTAACCGCCTTCTGCTCAAAGTGATTTTCTTTTTCACTTTCCAGTATCAGTTTTTCAAGCTGTTCAATATTCTGAGACGTCTCATAGATGAACACCTCCAGCATCGGTTCTGTTGAAAACTCTTTATTCATCCTCTTCCTCCTTTTGCTCCAAACATAGAGAGAGCCTACTATATTATAGAATACTACGGATTTTCTTTGGGTCATACCACATTCTGTGGTAAATTTCATATTTCGTCAAAATTCCTTCATTAACAGCTCAGATTTAGAGTGAATATTTTACTTGCTGTAGACGTTCCTAAGCGTCGTCCTGACGGTCATCTCGGAAATATACAGCATATCACCAATTTCCTTTGCGCTTAAGCGTTCACGTGCAAGCTGAGCAATTTCTCTTTCACGCGAAGTCAGCGGTGATTTATTTTGAAGAATTCCTTTTCTGATCACACTTACTCCATTTTGCTGGCGTTTGCAAAGCGCCCTGATCGCCGCAATGCTCTCTTTTTCAACCCCGTTCTCGGAATCCTCCGTCCTGCGGATCGGAAGCTCTGAAAGAAATTCATCCATACCGGCCCGCTGGGCAAACGGCATATATACCTCATCCTTTGCCGCAACATGCAGTGCCTCACGCAAATATTGCTGCGCCTTAAGCTGCTCACCATTATCCCGCTTGGCAGTGGCCATCAAAAGCAGCAAATACAACCGCCGCATTTGGGATCGAGTAGATTCCCCGGCGTCTGGCTCACTCTCCAAAGCAAGCTCACAAAGCGCGTAAAACTCCTTATATCGTTTTTCAGTCAGCAAACTCTCACTAAAATAGTTAAGGAAGGGCCGCTATACCACAAGATATAGCAGCCCTTCCTTTTTTATAAGAAATCAGTCTCTTATTAAGCCTTTCCGTCAGAACCAAGTACGTTTGTAATCTTATGCGCAACAAGAGTCTTGATGTTAGCCCTTGCCGGTGTCAGATACTGTCTCGGATCAAATGCTGACGGATTCTCAGCCATATACTGTCTGATGCCTGCCGTCAAAGCAAGACGAAGATCAGAGTCAATGTTGATCTTACATACTGCCATCTTAGCAGCCTGTCTTAACATATCCTCCGGGATACCGATCGCATCGTCCAGCTTTCCGCCGAATCTATTGATAATCTCAACATACTCGGGAATAACGCTGGATGCGCCGTGAAGAACGATCGGGTATTTTGGCAATCTCTTTTCTACCTCTTCCAGAATATCGAAACGAAGCTGAGGCTTCTGACCCGGCTTGAACTTGTATGCGCCATGGCTTGTACCAATCGCAATCGCAAGGGAGTCAACACCCGTCTTTGTTACAAATTCCTCTACCTCGTCAGGTCTCGTATAGGAAGCGTCCTCTGCACTGACATTGACTGCATCCTCAATGCCTGCAAGTCTTCCAAGTTCACCCTCTACGACAGCACCGTGTGCATGTGCGTATTCCACAACCTGCTTTGTGAGCGCGATATTGTCCTCAAAGCTATGATGGGAACCATCGATCATAACGGAAGTAAAACCGCCGTCGATACAGGATTTGCAAAGCTCAAATGTATCGCCATGATCAAGATGAAGCGCGATCGGAATATCATTTTCCATCAGAGCTGCTTCAACAAGCTTTACAAGATAGTTGTGCTTTGCATACTTTCTTGCACCTGCGGACACTTGAAGGATCAGAGGGGAATTTAATTCGCCTGCTGCCTCAGTAATACCCTGTACGATTTCCATGTTGTTTACGTTGAAAGCACCGATTGCGTATCCGCCCTCGTAAGCCTTCTTGAACATTTCAGTTGTTGTAACTAATGCCATTGTTTATCATCCTTTCATCTTAGAATTTATTGATATGGGTATGCAGCCATTTGACTGCCGATGACATTATAGCATCATATTTCCTAAATCTCAATTATTAATTTACATATAACTGATAATTATATGAAAAATCTGCCACCCGGATGTGCATTGTTCGTATCAAAATGTCAGATACCTCATCTGCGTCAGAAGTTCGTGTGCCGCCTTTAACATCTCGTCTCCGTCCCCTGCCGCTTCTTTTGACATCTCGTAAATAAAGTACGGCTTTGCGGTCGTCTTTAAGCTCAGCCGGCCTCTGTAGCCCGCGATAAACGGACCGATTTTTTCCGTATTGTAAACCGCCTTCTCATAAACATTGAACTTCAGTGCGCGCGGCTCACCCTTGATTTCCGTGATAAACACCTCTCTTGCAAGTACACGCAGATAAGCAATTGAAAGCAGATTCAGCACAGACTTCGGCAGTGTGCCAAACCGATCCGTCAGCTCCTCCTGCATGTCTTCCTTTTCCGCGCTGTTCTCGATGCTCGCGATCCGCTTGTAAATATCGATTTTCTGATATTCATTGATAATATAGCTGTCGGGGATAAATGCGTCTACATTCAAATCGACACTGACAGAATAATCCTCCGCCGTTTCGATGCCCTTTTTTCGTTTGACCGCTTCGTTTAGCATCTTACAGTATAAATCATAGCCAACCGATTCCATATGCCCGCTTTGCCGTTCCCCGAGCAGATTTCCCGCTCCGCGAATTTCCAGATCCCGCATCGCAATTTTAAAACCGCTTCCAAGCTCCGTGAATTCACGGATCGCCTGCAGGCGCTTTTCCGCCACCTCTTTTAGCAGCTTATCCTTCCGATACATCAAAAATGCGTATGCTGTCCTATTAGAACGGCCCACACGGCCTCTCAGCTGATAAAGCTGAGAAAGTCCCATGTTGTCGGAATCGTGAATAATCATCGTGTTGACATTGGAAATATCCAATCCCGTTTCAATAATTGTCGTAGAAACGAGCACATCAATGTCGCCATTCACAAAATCAAACATGATGCGTTCCAGCTCCTGTTCCCTCATTTGACCATGCGCATAGGCGATTGTCGCCTCCGGTACGAGTCTTTGCAGCGCCGCCGTCATATCAGCAATCGTATTCACTCGGTTATAAACATAAAAAACCTGCCCGTCACGCGCAAGCTCACGGTTGACCGCTTCTCTTACCATTTCCTCATTGTATTCCATGACAAATGTCTGAATCGGCATACGATCCTGCGGCGCCTCCTCCAGCACGCTCATATCGCGAATACCAACAAGGCTCATATGCAGCGTACGCGGAATCGGCGTCGCTGTCAGCGTCAACACGTCTACATTTTCTTTCAGCTTTTTAATTTTCTCCTTGTGCGTCACGCCAAAACGCTGCTCCTCGTCAATAATCAGCAGCCCCAGGTCCTTATAAGCCACATCTGCGGAAAGCAGTCTGTGCGTACCAATCGCGATATCTACAAGCCCCTTTTTCAAATCAATCACGGTCTTTTTCTGCTCTGCCGCCGTACGGAACCGGGACAGCATATCTACACGCACCGGATAATCCTTCATACGCTGTACAAATGTATTGTAATGCTGCTGCGCTAAGATCGTCGTCGGCACGAGATAAACGACCTGCTTTCCATCCTGCACCGCCTTAAATGCCGCCCGAATTGCAATTTCCGTTTTTCCATACCCAACGTCACCGCAAATTAAGCGATCCATGATTTTCATACTTTCCATATCATGCTTTGTTGCATCGATCGCAAGAAGCTGATCCTCCGTCTCCTCAAACGGAAACAGCTCTTCAAACTCCGTCTGCCACACCGTATCCTGGCTAAACGGATGGCCGCTCTTCTCCTGACGCACCGCATACAGCTCAACAAGATCGGTCGCAATGACATCAACCGCATTTTTCACGCGGGCCTTTGTCTTTGCCCATTCTGTGCCGCCAAGCTTGTTCAGTCTCGGCTGTCCGGCTCCCTTGGAGGAATATTTCTGAATCGCGTCAAGCGCAGTTGCCGGAATATATAAATTGCCGCTGTCGCGGTATTCAATTTTCATGTAGTCCTTCGTGACCTTTTCGACCGTCACCTGCTCGATGCCCTTATAAATACCAAGTCCATGGCTTTCATGTACGACAAAATCACCTACGGAAAGTTCCGTAAAGCTTTGAATGCTTTGCCCCTCGTATTTTTTCCGCTTCGGACGTTTTTTCTTCTGCGCCGTAAAGATATCACTCTCCGAAATCACAACAAATTTTAAGATCGGATATTCAAAGCCCTGCCGAATCCTTCCGTGCATGACCATAATTTCTCCGGGCTTAACCACATGGTCGTAATCGGCTGTGAAAAAGCTGTTTAGCTCTTGTTCGCGCAGATCCTCGGAAAGTCTCGCCGCCCTTGTCCTAGACGCAGATAATAAGATGACTCGATATCCGTTCTTTTTATATCTGCGCAAATCAGAGACCAACGCTTCAAAACTGTTGTTGTAAGAGTTCATTGCCTTTGCAGCGATCGAATGCTTTACTTCGGCCTTATAGACACCCTTTCGTACTTGCAGGGAAGCTAACGCGATGCAGTGTCTCCTTTCAAGGCGTCCGAAGATCTCCTCCTTTGTATAAAGGATGTCGGCCTGCCCGGGCAGCACATACCCCTTTGCGAGCCGCTGCTCCATACTCTCCCGAAACTCCTGCTCAACCACATTTCCCTTTTCATATAATCTGGCAGGCTCGTCTAAAAACAGCACCGTCTTTTCTTTCTCGAAATAATCCAAAAAGGATACCTGTCCCTCATAAAAATAATCCAGATAGCTCTCGATATTAACACCGCCTGTGCCCAACTCCAAAAGCTGCTCTTTCAAGGAGGATACCAGTTGCTTCACCCGATACGACTCCTCCGTCTTGAAGTCCTTTCTCAGGCTCTCCGCAAGCTTCCCAGCCTCTTTCTCAATCGCCCTTAAACCGTCCGCCTTTTCTTCCTCAGTCAAAACAGTTTCCGTTGCCGGAAAAATTAAAACAGAGGAAAGCGTTTCGAGTGAACGCTGACTTAAAATATCAAAACTGCGGATCGAATCGATTTCATCGCCCCATAGCTCAATTCTAACTGGGTTCTCTTCTGTCAGCGGAAAAATATCGATGATGCCGCCGCGCATAGAAAACTGCCCCTCGTACTCTACCTGATAATTCCGCTCATAGCCCAGTGCCGTCAGCTCCCGCGCGAAATCCTTTATATCGAGCGTCTCCCCCGAGGATAACTCCATCCTATGATCCTCGATCACCGAAAGCGGCACAATATGATCCATAAATGCATCAAATGTCGTCACGATCGTGACCGGCTCCTTTAAAAGCAGCGCCTGTAAACACTTTAAACGCTGCTTGGTCAATAGATTCCCGTGAATATCCGCTTGATAAAAAATCAGGTCCTTTGCCGGGTACAAATAAACATTTTTCTCGTAAAACTGATAATCTTCAAAAATTTCCTTTGCTCTTTGTTCACTGAAAGTAACGATGATTTTATATAAAAAACCATCGCCGAAGCCATAAGACATATGTAATTTTTGAGAATCGGCACAACCGCTTATTTCGATAATGCCCTCTTTTCTTACCAGCTCCTGTCTCGCCTCCTCAAACTCGGCAAGCTCCTTTAGGGGGCCTAACAACGCCTCCACCCTATCACTCCTTCTCTTTGCTGTTGAACCGGTTCATCGCCATGTCCACGCCATCTTCAATAATAACCCGAACCGCCTGCGTTGCCTTGATGATGCTTTCATCCATCACCTCCCGCTCCGCTTTTGAAAAATGGCCGAGTACATAATCTGCCAGATCATAGCCCTTCGGCTTTCCGCCAACACCCATGCGGATGCGCGTAAAGCTTTCTGTTTTGAGCTGACCGACAACGCTCTTCATACCATTATGACCGCCTGCACTCCCCTTTTGGCGGATACGAAGCTGCCCGACGTCCAAATCAATATCATCATAAATGACAATCAGCTCTTTTTCCACATCAATTCTATAATAATTCACAATTTCCCGGATACTCTCACCGCTCAAGTTCATAAAGGTCTGCGGCATCGCAAGAACAACCTTTTTGTTTCCGATAAAGCCCTTGCCGCAAAAAGCCCTGTGTTTTCTGATCTCCGTTACAATATTATACTGATCCGCCAACACATCTATTACATCAAAACCAATATTGTGTCTCGTGTTTTTATATTCTGTTTTAGGGTTTCCCAAACCTGCAATCAAATACATTTTGTTTCCTTTCCCGCTCCGCATGTTTGCGTTATTTCAGTATACCAAAACACTTGCTCGAAGTCTAGAAAAAGAATCCATGCACAAAACAAAAGGACAGATCCTAAAATCTGTCCTTTTTTGATACCATCACTATTCGCCCGTTTCCTCCCGCATCGCCTTTTCATAGCCAGCCAAAATAATGGTCTGTATCTTTTCCCTTACCTCGGAGCTGATCGGATGAGCAATGTCCCGATATTCCCCCTCCGTTGTTTTTCTACTCGGCATCGCAATAAACAGACCCCGCTCGCCCTCGATTACCTTGATATCGTGAATAACAAATTCATCGTCAAGCGTAATAGATACAACCGCTTTCATTTTCCCTTCCTTTGCAACCTTGCGCACCCTAACATCCGTAACGTTCATAATTCTTCCTCCCGGTAATAATACCAAAATCAAAGCACGTAACGCTCGTTCTTCTCCACAACAATCTTAATTTCGCCTTCTCCCTTAAAATAAGAGTTTGCCCGAATCGTATCCCTGCTTTCTACGATACAATTCTCAATATGTGTATTATCCCCAATATAAACATCGTTCAGGATAATGGAATTTTTAATTACACAGTTGTTGCCTACGAACACCTTTTTAAAGATAACGGAATCCTCTACGGTTCCGTTGATAATGGAGCCGCTGGAAATCAGGCTGTTCTTGACATTGGAGCCAACATTATATTTAGCCGGCGGCAGATCGTCCACTTTCGAATAAATGTCCGGATACTTCCTAAAAAAGTAATCTCGGACCGAAGGCCTCAGAAAATCCATGTTTGTCCGGTAGTAGTCCTCTACCGAGGCAATGTTGCTCCAATAATCCTTCATCTTATACGCATAGATTTTCTTAATATTTTTATATCGGATCAGCACGTCTCTTACAAAATCAAAGCGCTCCTCTTCTGCACACTTTTCAATCAGCTCGATCAGCTGCCTTCTTCTAATTACATAAATTCCGCATGAAATCGTATTAGATTTTGCAACCATCGGTTTTTCATCGAATTCCTCAATGCGGGAATCCTCATTCAGCTTGACAATCCCATACCGTTCCGCCTCGTCATTTTCTTCGATATCTTTACAGACGACCGTGATATCCGCTTTCTTTTCGATATGGTATTCCAGCACTTTATTATAGTCCATTTTATATATGCCGTCACCGGAGGCGATCACCACATAGGGCTCATGGCTATTTCTCAAGAACGATAGATTCTGGTAAAGGGCATCCGCCGTCCCCCGGTACCAAAAACTGTTATCCACGGTCACTGTCGGAGTAAACACAAACAGACCTCCCTGCTTACGCCCGAAATCCCACCATTTAGAGGAGCTCAAATGCTCGTTTAAGCTTCTTGCATTATATTGGGTCAGCACGCCGACTTTTGCAATATGGGAATTGGACATATTGCTCAGCGCAAAGTCAATACTCCGGTAGCTGCCCGCTACAGGCATTGCGGCTATCGCGCGCTTCTGCGAAAGCTCCTTCATCCTGAAACTGTTTCCACCCGCCAAAACAAATCCGATTGCTCTCACCGTTCATCACCTGCCTTAATCAATGTTTTTCCGCCGGCTAACAAGCCATCTATATAATCCGACTCTTCGGTTGCTCCGGAAACAATGCTGTTCTTTCCAATCGTAACGCCCTCCGGTATGGTAGTGTTTTCGCCAACCGTTACGATACCATGCGCATAAATGTGGGGATCCGTCTCATTTTCCACCTCTTCGCCTGCACCCAGCGTCACCCAGGAATGAATCACCGTATTCTCGGCAACAATTGCCTTGTTCAGCACGCAACCCTCGCCAATTACAACTTCATTCATAATGATAGAATCCCGAATCACCGTATCCCTTCCGATCGTGACACCACAGCCAATCACGGAATTATACACCTTTCCATAAATATTTGTGCCTTCTCCGATAATACTCTTTTCCACAACACTGTCGCTCGATATGTACTGCGGCGGCAGCATGTCACTCTTTGTGTAAATTTTCCAGTATTCTTCATATAAATTAAATTCCGGTATGATATCGATCAGCTCCATATTCGCTTCCCAATAGGAATTCAATGTACCGACATCCTTCCAGTAACCGTTATATTCGTAGGCAAACAGCCTTCCCCCATTTTCATGGCAGTGCGGGATAATATGCTTTCCAAAATCCAACGCGGGCTGCTCGGACTTTTCAATTAAAGCCTCCTTGAGTACCTTCCAATTGAAAATATAGATGCCCATAGAAGCTAAATTGCTTCTTGGATTATCCGGCTTTTCCTCGAACTCCATAATTCTCCTGTTCTCATCGGTAATGACGACGCCGAAGCGCTTTGCTTCCTCATATGGCACCGGCATCGCCGCAATCGTGACATCCGCATGATTAGCCTTATGGAAGTCAAGCATGACTTCATAATCCATTTTATAAATATGGTCGCCCGAGAGAATCAGCACATAATCCGGATTAAACATTTCCATATAATTAATATTCTGATAAATGGCATTCGCTGTGCCCGTATACCACTCGCTGTTTCCGCTCCTTTCATAGGGCGGAAGAACAGTCACCCCGCCGATATTCCTATCCAGATCCCAGGGAATACCAATCCCGATATGGGTATTCAGACGAAGCGGCTGATACTGCGTCAGCACGCCAACCGTATCAATGCCTGAATTGATACAGTTGCTCAGAGGAAAATCGATGATCCTATATTTTCCTCCAAAAGATACTGCAGGTTTTGCTACTTTTGATGTCAATATGCCCAGTCTACTCCCTTGACCGCCTGCCAGCAACATCGCAATCATTTCTTTCTTAATCACGTAATCACCTCTTGCTTATCATTGTTAAGTTGCTTTCAAACACCCCAATAAATGTTTGTCACCATTATACCACAAAAAGTTGTAAAAGTGAACAAAAAGATGTGCCCTTTTTTTTATTTTTTGCACAAATTATACATATCCTCTTTTTTCTGTATTCCTTTTTCTTGTTTTGCATATATATAGATTGTATTGTTTTTCTTTTTTATTTTTCTTGAAAGGCGGTTCTTGTGTTTTTGCTTTTTTTAGTCTATTATTAGGTACGTACTTATTTTTTCATTCAGCGATCTAAAATAACTTTAATAGGAAGTGCAGACTATGTATCTAATCAACTTCAATGAGCCTATTCATGCCCACTTTATTGGGATCGGCGGCATCAGCATGAGCGGGCTTGCCGAAATCCTGCTAGAAGAGGGTTTTCCCATTTCCGGCTCCGATTCTAAACCCTCCGAGCTTACAAGGATGTTAGAAAGCAAAGGGGCTACTTTATTTTATGGACAACGTGCCTCAAATATTCGGGATCATGTGGATTTGGTCGTTTATACGGCTGCAATTAAAAAAGAAAATCCCGAATTTGCGGAGGCCGTTCAAAGAGGTCTGCCAATGCTGACCCGCGCCGAGCTGCTCGGTCAGATCATGAAAAATTACGGCATTCCGATTGCCATTTCCGGCACACATGGCAAAACAACGACGACCTCTATGATTTCCTCTCTTTTACTTGCCGCAGATCTGGATCCGACGATTTCGGTCGGCGGTATCCTAAAGGAAATCGGCGGGAATATCCGGATCGGAAAATCGGACCTTTTTGTAACGGAAGCCTGTGAATATACGAACAGCTTTCTGAGCTTTTTCCCGAAAATCGGAATTATATTAAATATAGAAGCGGATCATTTAGACTTCTTTAAGGATCTGGCCGACATCCGCAGTTCCTTTAAGCGCTTTGCACAGCTCCTCCCCGCAGACGGCCTGCTTGTCATCAACGCAGATATTGAGCACTATGAGGAGATTACGCAGGGACTCGCCTGCCGTGTCATCACCTTCGGCATAAAAAATTCTGCCGATTACCGTGCAGAACAGATTTCTTATGATGAAAATGCATGTGCCTCTTTCATGACAGTTAAAAGCTCCGGTACCATCGGATGCATGACACTGCAGGTTCCCGGTATTTATAATGTCACGAATGCGCTCGCCGCGATTGCGCTCGCAGACGATCTGTCCATCTCTCCCGCTCTGATGCAGAAAGGCTTTGACGCTTTCCACGGAACGGATCGCCGGTTTGAATATAAGGGAGAGATCGGGGGCGTGACAATCATTGATGACTATGCCCATCATCCGACAGAAATCCGTGCGACGTTAAGCGCAGCCAAACACTATCCGCACGAAAAAATCTGGTGTGTGTTTCAGCCGCATACCTATACGCGTACGAAAGCCTTTTTTCAGGATTTTGCCGAAGCGCTTTCCCTTGCGGACAAAGTGATCCTCGCAGACATCTACGCCGCAAGAGAAACGGATACACTCGGTATCAGTTCGAAGGATCTGAGGGAGGCAATCACCAAAAGGGGAACGGAAGCTCATTATTTTTCCTCTTTTGATGAAATAGAAAATTATTTATTACAAAATTGTATTCACGGTGATCTGTTGATAACTATGGGGGCCGGAGATATTGTAAAAGTGGGAGAAAACCTGCTTGGTAAATAAGTTGTCCACAAAATCCACAGTTTCTTGCTGATTTTCGGCAAATAAATAACTGTGGATTTTATATTTACATAACTTTTTTACATTCCTTTGACGGCATACAAAATATCATGCTTTTTTAAAATAACATGTGTTTTAAATTTGTTCTTTCATCCACATTTTCCACATTGTCCACATTCACGCAAAGCCGCAATATTACGGGCTTTTTTACAAAAATTAGTCTTCTTTTTTTTAGCGGGGTATGCTATAATTCAACTTGCTTAAAATATAAGAGGGATGGGTGAGAAAATGGGTCAGATCACGCTTTGCGGGGACTGCTATTCTGATGCGACAATTGTGTCCAATCAGTTTATTGATGAATATATGCGGGATGCAAACGATGCGCAGATTAAGATCTATCTGCACTTATTGCGTTGCATGAATGGAAACCTGCCTGTTTCTGTTTCTTCCATCGCGGATTGCTTCAATTACACGGAAAAGGATGTTGTGCGTGCTTTAAAATATTGGGAGAAGCAGAATTTAATTGCATTGGCGTTTAATGGATCCAAACAGCTGATTGGCATCGAACTGCTGCCTTTTTCCAAGCCGGAAGAAGTACCGCTTCAAGTGGCACCTCCTATTTTGGAAGCGCCGGTTGCTGCCACACAAGAAAGCATCGTTACCTCCAAGGTTTTCAAGCTTCCCGACAAGCCCTCCTATTCTCTGGACAGGCTTGCCGCATTTAAAAATCAACCGGACATTTCGCAGCTTCTTTTTATTGCAGAGCAATATTTAAATAAGACCTTGAGCAGCACAGATATTTCCTCTATACTGTATATGTATGATTCTCTCGGCTTCAGTGCCGATTTGATTGAATATTTGATTGAATACTGTGTTAATAATAAGAAGAAGAGTTTCCGTTTTATTGAGACGGTTGCTGTTTCATGGATTCGCACGGGGATACATACCGTAGATGAGGCAAAAATGCACACGGCCAGTTTCCCAAAAGAAGTATATGAGACATTAAAGGCGTTTGGTATCAGCGGCAGGAATCCGATTGAGCCGGAAATTGCCTATGTTCGGAAATGGACGGATGCACTTGGTTTTGGTGCCGATATTATTTCAGAAGCATGCGGCCGCACGATTATGGCGATTCACAGCCCAAGCTTTGAATATGCGGACACTATTTTAACACACTGGGCCGAGTCCGGTGTCCGACATTTTTCTGACATTGAACGGCAGGACGAGCAATTCCGCAGCAAAAAAGCAACGGTCAAGAGCATCTCTTCCGCAAAGGGCAACACTCCATCCAATACGAAGGATTCTGTTGCGCAGAATAAATTTAATAACTTTTCTCAACGCACTTATAACTACTCTGAATTAGAGCGTGAAATACTCAGCAATTGACGGAAAAGATGTCGTAAGGCTTTCGATCCGCCGTATCAATAAGGAGAATTCCATGGCACTTAGTAATGCGCAGTATGATGCAATTATGCGGACTTATGAAGAAATAAAATTCCAAAATAGACATCTTTATGAGGAGCATCGTGACGAGGTGTATGATTTAATTCCTGAATACAAGGCACTTGATTCCACCATCGCTTCCCTATCGGTCGAGCAGGGCAAGAAGCTGATCATGGGGGATTCCGATGCCTTATTTTCGTTGCGGGCAGAACTGAAAAAGCTGACCGCAAGAAAAAAGCAGCTATTACAGGAATATGGATTTCCAAAAGATTATCTGGCACCGATCTATACGTGCCCGGATTGCAAAGACACCGGCTATATCGACGGGAGGAAATGCCACTGCCTTCGGCAGGCCATCATACGTGTTCTCTATGCGCAGTCCAATATCGAATCCGTTCTTGACAGCGAAAACTTTGATAACCTTTCTTATGAATATTATAACGATTCCGAAGTTCCCCTTATGCGCACCATTGTCGAAGACTGCAAGGCCTTTACAGTCCATTTCGATCAGAGCTATGAAAACCTTTTGTTTTACGGATCCGTCGGCGTCGGCAAGACGTATTTGACCAACTGTATTTCCAAGGAATTACTGGAAACAGGACATTCCGTTATTTACTTTACATCCTTTCAATTATTTGATACACTTGCGAAGTATGCGTTTCGTACTTTCGATTCGGCAGCAGATATTGCCGACATTCATGAAGATATTTTTTCCTGCGATCTGCTTATCATCGATGATCTTGGAACGGAGACGACTAATTCCTTTGTCTCCTCCCAACTATTCCTCCTTTTGAATGAACGGGATCTGCGCAAAAAATCCACGATCATATCGACGAATCTGTCTCTTGAAATGCTTGCAAACCGTTATTCGGAAAGGAATTTTTCCAGAATATTCGGCAATTATAAAATGATCAAGCCGGAAATACAGGATATCCGCATTAAAAAGAAAAAGCTGAAAAACAGAAAGTGAGGTTAGGCATCATGCCAAATCGCGAAGAAAAGCGAAATCTGGAAACCATACCCGTTGGTTCCCTGCGTATGATCCCTTTAGAGGGGTGCAAAGAACTGGGAAAGAAAATTGACAAATATTTGATCAAATGGAGAGCGGAGCGGGAAAACGAGCACAAAGCTTCTCTTGCATTTGCCGGATATCAGAGGGATTCCTATATCCTTGATGCCAAAATTGCACGCTTCGGCACGGGCGAAGCGAAGGGAATTATCCATGAGTCCGTCCGCGGTACCGATCTTTATCTTTTAGTTGATGTCAGCAATTACAGCCTTACTTATTCCCTCTGCGGTTATCAAAACCGCATGTCTCCCGACGACCACTATCAGGATCTAAAGCGCATCATCGCTGCTGTCGGCGGTAAAGCGAGAAGAATTACGGTCATCATGCCTTTTCTCTATGAAAGCAGGCAGCATAAGAGAAACACGAGAGAATCCTTAGACTGTGCTATCGCGCTGCAGGAGCTCGTTCACATGGGAGTCGATAATATTATCACGTTTGATGCACATGATGCTCGCGTACAGAACGCAATTCCTCTTTCAGGCTTTGAGACAATTCAGCCCGCATACCAGTTTATTAAAGGATTGCTTCGCAATGTGAAGGATATCCAGCTTGATTCCAATCATATGATGGTGATCAGTCCCGATGAAGGCGGTATGAGCCGCGCAATCTATATGGCGAACGTTCTCGGTCTGGATATGGGTATGTTCTATAAGAGGCGGGATTATACGCGCGTTGTCAACGGGCGCAATCCTATTGTTTCCCATGAATTTTTAGGTTCCTCCGTAGAAGACAAGGATGTTCTCGTAATTGATGATATGATTTCCTCCGGTGAAAGCGTTTTGGATGTAGCCAAGCAGCTTAAAAAACGGAATGCGAAGCGTATTTTTATCGCTTCTACTTTTGGTCTGTTCACAAATGGTCTCAGTGCATTTGATGAAGCCTATGAGGAAGGGATGATCGACAAGCTTTTGACAACGAATCTGATCTACCAGACGCCGGAGCTGCTCGAAAAACCCTATTATATCAACTGCGACATGAGTAAATATATTGCCTACATCATCGATACGCTGAACCACGATACGTCCATCAGTGACCTGCTTGATCCAAACGACAGAATTCAAAACTTGATCGGGGAGTATAAAGCAGCGCAGGAAAATGCAGTATTCCCTTAAAAACAATAAAACAGCCTTCTGCTCTCCGAATGACGGGAGAAAATCAGAAGGCTGTTTTTTTCTTTTTTATTTTCGAATTCTATTATTCTGCCGCAGAGCTGTTTAAGTAGGCTTCCTGTTCCGGCGTCAATACGTCGATCCGCTTTCCTAAAAATGCAAGCTTACGAATTGCGACGTCATTGTCCACTTCCCTCGGCACATCAATGATCATTTGATCCAGCTCGTCTGCATGCTCCACAAGATATTTTGCGGAAA
>CAZBRY010000023.1:0-2642 GCA_964494285.1 uncultured Lachnospiraceae bacterium | reverse complement strand
GTCCGTCACCTGCTGCCAGATTCACCAGACGTCCCTCAGCCAGTACAAAAATCCATTGTCCGCTCGGAAGTAGGTAACCCATAATGTTTTTTCTCATTTCTTTTGTATCAACTGCAATTTCACGCAGACCGGCCATATCGATTTCGCAGTCGAAGTGACCCGCATTGCAAAGAATTGCACCATCCTTCATCACCGCAAAATCCTCGGCATCGATGACCTTATCACAGCCCGTCACCGTCACAAAGAAATCGCCGAGCTTTGCCGCTTCCAGCATCGGCATGACGTCAAAACCGTCCATAACCGCCTCAATTGCCTTCACCGGATCGATCTCCGTCACAACAACACGGGCACCAAGTCCCTTCGCCCTCATCGCAACGCCCTTGCCGCACCAGCCGTAGCCTGCAACCACAACGATCTTACCTGCAACGATCAAATTTGTCGTCCTGTTGATGCCATCCCATACAGACTGACCCGTACCATAACGGTTATCAAAAAAATGCTTACAGTCGGCATTGTTGACGAGCACCATCGGGAACTTCAGCGCGCCGGCCTTATCCATCGCCAACAGACGCAAAATACCCGTCGTCGTCTCTTCGCAGCCGCCAATCACATTCGGAATCAAATGCGCCATCTCTGTGTGCATCATATGCACGAGATCGCCGCCGTCGTCGATGATAATATTCGGCTCTGCCTCAAGCACCGCCTTGATATGCCCCTCATACTCCTGCGGTGTACAGCCATACCACGCATGCACCTCAAGCCCTGCCTTTACGAGCGCCGCCGCTACATCATCCTGCGTGGAAAGCGGGTTGGAACCTGTCACATACATCTCTGCACCACCTGCTGCCAAAACCTTGCACAAATATGCCGTCTTTGCCTCCAAATGCACGGAAAGCGCAATTTTCTTTCCGGCAAACGGCTTTGTTTCCGTAAACTCCTTTTCCAGTGTTCGCAAGAGGTCACAATTCCTCTTTACCCACTCGATTTTCCTTTCGCCTGACTCGGCCAAGTTTCTGTCTCTGATTTCGCTACTCATTGATAGTTTCCTCCGAAATAATATTCAGCCGAATTTTTATTAATGTGATGGTCGTCTGTCCTTTCATCACCTGCCAAAACTTTTTAAGCCGATTTTATTTTATCGTAGTTTGCTCAAATATGCAATTGTATTATCCAATTTCTTTGAATCTCAACATTTACTTAGAACACTTTAAAACCTCTGTGAGAAAGCTCCATACACGCTGTACGGAAGCAATGCTCATGCTCTCGCGGTAGGTGTGTACCTCCGTCATATCCGGCCCGATCGAAATACAATCCAGATCAGGCAGTTTTCCCATGAACATGCCACACTCAAGACCCGCATGGATTGCAGATATTTGCGGAGTGTGTCCGTACTGCCTTTCAAAAACCTGTACCATCAAATCGCGCAGTGCGGAATCCTGCTTGTATTCCCATCCCGGATAATCACCTGAAATACCTATACTGCCGCCCAAAAGCTCCATTTGACAAGCCAAACGATCGACAAGCATCTGCTTTTGCGTAGCGATACTGCTTCGAATACAGAAAGAAGCAAGCACTTCCTGTTCTTCTGTCAGCAGCACACCGAGGTTCAATGACGTCTGCACAAGTCCTGCAATATCAGCACTCATCGCCTGAATGCCATTTGGCATACAAGTCAGCATGTTGACGACTTTCTCTGTCGAACACGCATCCATAGGAACGCGGTTCGTATTTGCCGTGTCCACCTTTACAAAGACCCCCGGATCGGACGTCTGGTATTCAAAGCGAAAGGCTGCTTCCATTTGCGCAGCTACGGTACGGATCGCCTCTGCATCGGCAGCTTTCAACAGCGCGCGAGTCTCCTGTGGAATCGCATTGTCCTTTTTTCCGCCCTGGACGTTAATAAGACGAATTTCCGAAATCTGCTTCATAGAATATAACAGACGTCCCAGCAGCATGCTGGAATTCGCACGTTCTTTATCAATTTCAACACCAGAATGCCCTCCGAGCAGCCCGCCTACCGTAACTTCCATTATTGTTCCGGAAAACGGCTCACAGAGGAACGGCAGCCGACAGCGGGTCATATTGCCGCCCGCACAGCTTACGGTAAAAATACCTTCCTCTTCAGAATCAATATTGATGAGCTTTCGACCCTTTAACGGTTTCATATCCAGATCGATCGCGCCCAACATACCGATTTCTTCATCGATGGTAAAAACAGCTTCTATACGTGGATGCGGCAAATCCTTTGCATCCAGCACAGCAAGCGCCATTGCGACAGCGATACCATTATCTCCGCCAAGCGTCGTTCCCTTTGCCCGGATACGGTCACCGTCGATCACGAGATCGATTCCTTCCTTCTCCATATCCTTTGTGCAATCAGGCGCCTTTTCACAGACCATGTCCAGGTGGCCCTGCAAGATGACCGGCTCCGCTTTCTCATAGCCTGCGGCAGCCTCCTTGATGATAATCACATTATTAAGGCTGTCCTGATGGTATTCCAGCCCGCGCACTTTCGCAAACTCCACACACCAGTCGCTGATCTCCTTTGTGTTCGTCGAACCTCTTGGAATCGCAGAAATCTCCTCAAAAAAATGAAATACGCTGCTCGGTTCCAAATGCTCTAATACAGCCATGTCGTCAAC
>CAZBRY010000022.1:0-17840 GCA_964494285.1 uncultured Lachnospiraceae bacterium | reverse complement strand
CCAATACACCAGATCGGGACTTTCACTTAAAAAGATATCGCCAAACGGTGTATGGCCGCTGTCGCTCGGCCGGGAAAGCAGCGCAAAATTGCCGTTAATCTTTCTCGGAAAGAGTACCGCATTTCGATTATATGGAATAAACGGATTTTCCAAACGAACAAACTTTTTAAAATCGGTTGTCTTTGCCATGCCGATTGAAGCACCATAAAAATCCTGACACCAAATAATATAATAGGTATCCTCCACCTTAACAAGCCTTGGGTCATACGCGTACGGAGGCATAAACGGTTTTCCATCCTCATCCTCAAACGGGATTTTTTGTTCATCAAATGTCCAATGAATTCCATCCTCACTGTATCCAAGATAAATATACGGAACGCCATTCGTCTGCTCCCCCCGGAATACACCGATAAATTTTCCTTCATATGGCATGACCGCGCTGTTAAAAATTCGTGCCACATTCTCAATCGGATTCCTTCCGATGATCGGGTTGTCACGATAGCGCCAGATCGGCGCACCCTTTAAGCCTTCCGGCCTTTCCTGCCATGGTACATTTTTCACAGCCGGTGCAATCATTTTTGTCTCACTCATAAGTAATTCTCCTCTATTACATATTTTTTACTAAAAAATAAAATTTGTCCGATTCTTCCAGTGTTCCACACATTTTTTTATAAGAAAGCATCTGAATGAAAATCGGCACCTGAAGCGCAAACAGAAAGAATGCGCCTGAAAACAACAGAACAACTGCAATTGTTAAATTGAAAAAAAACAAAAGCAGCACCATCGCAGCAAACAACGGAATCAGGAATGCCGGACGCCATATCATCGCAAAGGCAGCTTCCTCCAGCGTAAATTTTTCACTGACAAACACAAAATAGCCCGCAAGATAAAGCTGAAAAATCAGCAGAAACGCCGCTATGGCCAGCGCTGCAACGCTTAAAATCACTCCCTGCTGCCCCGCAAACAAATAAAGACTTGCAAGATTCAAAAGCATTACAAGCTCCACGCCTATGAATTTCATCAGGCTTAGGGATTCCTTTACATACAGAAAATAAGTTTTTACAACGCTTTCATTCACATCCACTTTTTTGTATAAAACCTCTTCACCGATCCGAAACACAGCTGTAACCGCCGGCAGCAAAAGCAGCGTACCCGACAATGTGATCGTCAGCGCACAACAGAGACTTACAAACAAAGCAATATGGATATAGCTCATAATTCTGTATAGCAGATTTTCTCTGATCATGATTTAATCGCTCCCGCCAAACCGTAGAAAATATACTTCTGCAAAAGCAGATAAACAATTCCAATCGGTACAATACCGATTAAGATGGCAGCCGCTACAATTTCAAACGGAGTCGCCATATTTCCAAAAAATTTGTACAGCGCAATCGTAAAGGTTCGCACGTTGCTGCGCAAATATAGATTTGGAATGTAAAAGTCGTTGTAGTATCCGATGCCATTCAAGATCAGCAGCGTCGTACAGGCCGGCTTTAGTAGCGGCAAAACGATTTTGCGATAAATAACAAAATAACTTGCGCCATCGATCCGAGCCGATTCATCCAGCTCCTTTGAAATTGAATCAAGTAGATTGAACATGATATATATGCCGACAATGCCGACACCCGCGTACAGCAGAATCACGCTCGCCCGCGTATTAACAAGTCCAATCCTGTAAATGATCTGAAATACAACAGTCTGCGTCGTAACTGCCGGAATGAACATCGTCAGCGTAAACAAAATTGTAATCAGCTTCTTTCCTTTAAAATCAAACCGATGAAGCACATAGGAAACCATCGTCGTAAAGATCACCTGAATCCCCAATGAGAGTGAGAGGATGATTACCGTATTCATCAGTGCCGGTCCCAGCTCGCCCACCCGGATTGCATAAGCGAAGTTATAAAAATTCAGCCAATTTTTAGGAGGCGTCAGCACCGGCGTTGCGGAATATTCCGCGCCGGTTTTAAATGCCATAAAAACGAGCGGAATCATCGGAATAATAACAAATGCACAGGAAAGAATCAAAAATATATACCGAAATACTTTATAGCCCTTGCTCTCTCTATCCATTTCAGTCCTCTCCTCTCCTCTTTAATACATTTTGAAGCTGCACCGCGATGACAACTATGATAAACACAACGATGGACAGTGCCGCACCAAAGCCGTACTTATCCTCTTGAAATGCACTCTGCTGAATCTGGATCACCGGTGTCACTGTTCCGTTGGAACCGTTCATCATGATATAGGGTATTTCAAACACTTGAATCGAGCCGGAAATACTCAACAAAACATTGATATACAACACATTTTTAATCGAAGGAATAGAAATCCATTTGATTTCCTGCCATTTTGTCGCCCCGTCTACCGCCGCCGCCTCAAACAGCTCCGAGGGAATCGTTTGCAAAGCGCCAAAAAACATGATAAAATTCATTCCGTAATAGCGCCAGATACTGATAGAAGCGATGGAGGGATTCACAAGTCTCAGATTTTGCAGCCACTGCTGTGTAAGTCCACTGAGGCCGATCGCATTTAAAATTGTGTTCAATGTTCCCGAATTGTTAAAGAAAATAATAAATATGGTAGAAACAATAACACCATTTAACAGGTAAGGGATGATTAAAATACTCTTAAACAGATTCAAACCTTTAAACTTTCCATTTACAAATACCGCGAGAAAAAATGCAAATATCAATTGCGGAATTGCAACAATCATATACCAGATACAGTTCTTGAATACGGCGAGATACCGCGTGTCAGTGAAAATTCTCTGATAGTTTTTCAGTCCAATCCATTTTGGAATTCCCAATCCCTTATAGTTCGTAAAGCTCAGGTAGATATTCAGCATAATTGGGATATAAGAAAAAATCAACAAATGGAGGACCGGCAGTATTAAAAATAATATGATAATTGCTCTACTGCTCTTCGTCTTTCTCATACGATTTCCTTTCCTTTAATAAGTGCCTCTCCCGACAGCGCAGAAGAGGCACCATTTTATAGGACTCTTATCCTCTTATTTCTTTAGTCTTCCCAAGCATATCCAAGTTCGTCTCTGTAATCGTTGTAAATCTGATTCTGCTCTTTCACCTGTTTCTCATATGCCGACCAGTCATCCGGCTTTGTTACGTCCAGAGAGTCAAACAGAAGACCGACGTACTTGTAGTCTGCCCATAATCCCGCTTCCTCAAGGATTTCCTGATTATGCAGCGTATTATCGTCTGTTGCGGGAATGAACAGCGGCGTTACCTCGCCCGCTGCCACTGCGTCATCAATGATCTTATAAAGATCAGGCACAACCGGATCTACACCCTTTTTGTTTGCGATAAATCCACTGTCCGCAAGAAACTGTGCATCCTCCGAAACATATTCAATAAAGGCTCTTGCTGCTTCCTTGTTATCCGAGAACTTTGAGATTGCCCAATTGTCAGCCGGTGCCGCAAGGACATATCTGCCTGCACCAAAATCCGGAGCCGGAGCAAACTTAATGATGGACGGATCTGTTCCTTCCGGAACTCGTCCCTGAATCTGAGGAACTACCCAGGAACCAAACAGCATCATTGCTGCCTTACCGTAGGCGACACTGTCCATTGCTACCCCGAAATCCGTATAGACCTCCGGTTCAAAGAAGCCATCAGCCTTCCACTGCGTATAAATCTTGATTGTCTTTCCAAACGGCGCATCCTCAGAGAACGGATCCTCTTCCCTCAGACACTCCGCAAGCACGTTTGGATTGCCCACTACATAACCTGCGAAATCCTGTACGGTTGCAAGCGGCCAGTTTTCCACTCTGTGCATGGAAATCGGTGTAACGCCCATATCCCTGATTGCCGCGCACATTTCATTGAACGCTTCAAGAGTTGCGGGAATCTCATCGTAACCTGCCGCCTTAATGACTTCTTCATTATAAACAACACACTGGTTATATGCCTTTGCCGGCATGATACTAAATACATCCGTTCCGTTGTTCGGCATCGAACCTGTATAATCCGCGCCGTAAATTTCTGATGCTTCGGCTACCGTACAATATGGCTCCGAATAAGCTTCCCACTGTGCAAGGCTCCAGTTCGGAGGGGTAAATACATCAACGCTGGCATCCTGTACCTTAAAGAGCGGTTCGATTTCTTCTTCGTTCGTTACTACGTTCAATTCTACTTCAATGCCTGTATCTGCCGTAAATCTCTCTGCAAGCTGAGCCAGCCATGCGGAAGATTCATCGCGGTATGTATTGCCATCCTCATCCTTCTTCTCTTCGCCGAGAACCCTGTTTCCACCATGTGTGTAAACAGCAATTTTCGTTCCCGCAAGTGCAGAAATATCCACATCTGCGTCCGCCATGTTCTGTCCGTTCTCCGCATCCTCTGTTGATGCTTCTGCCGCGTCTTCAGCTTCTTCTTCCGCAGTCTCTCCTGCCACCGGTGTTTCTGCCGCTGATCCGCATCCTGTGAATAATGTGGAAATCATTGCTACAGATAACAGTACGCTTAACCATTTCTTTTTCATCTTTTTCCTCCCTTAATATTTTTGTTAATCTGGCTAAATATTTTAGCTAATTAACTTAACTAAGTTATACACGAAAATCTCCATTTAATCATCATATTTTCTTGCCTCTCATATATTTATCTTGTTATTATTGTCTTTTTTGTACAATTTACTAGATTTTATGCTTGTCTTTTGTTTATTATTTTATTATTCCGTTCATATATATTAACTTATATTATATTAATTTAAGTTAATAATATGATTCGTATTAATTTATCAACAAGGAGGGGAAATAAGGAACCTCCTGGGTTGCCAAGCAACGACAGGAGGCATCATGAAGGAGTATATTTCAAAATGAAATATCAATAGTAGGGTGTTACTGTTCAATTTGGCCGACGGATTTGCCTTCCAGGACGCGACCGGGAATCACTATTTTCTCAATAAGCGTTGTTTTCGGATACTCGATCAGTCTAATAAGCTTTTCTGCGGCAATTTTTCCGATTTCTTTTGTATCCTGCTCAATTGTCGTCAGCTTGGGTTCCATAATCTGTGAAACGTAAATTCCATCGTAGCCTGCCACAGAAATGTCCTCCGGAATGCGAAGTCCTTTTTCCTTTATGGCATTGATCCCTCCGATACAAGAATAATCATCCGGATAAAGGATACAAGTCGGTCGGTCTTTTAAATCCAAAAGCTCTCGTGTGAGCTTAGCAGCCATTCCGGGGTTACGATAGGTTCCCGCCTTCACGTAGTTATCCGGCGGAGTAATTCCTATTTCCTCAAGTTTCCTGTAATAGCTGCCGACGCGGTTCTGCGTAACGGAGGTATCATCTCCGTGGATATACGCAATCTTCCGATGCCCGCATCCATGTACATAATCAATCAGATCATGCATCCCTCTGATGTTATCTGATACCACAGCAATTCTATAGTCAAAAACGTGGTCGATCGTCACGACCGGCAAATCACTGTGAATCAACTCCACGACATCCGGATCATAGAAATCTACACACGCAATGACAACTCCATCAACGCCACGATAACGGCTATGCTCCAGATAAGTCATATTTTTCCTTACCTGGCAATTAATAAACGTAATGTCATATCCGCTCTTCTCCGCAAAACTCTTGAAGCTGTCGAGCACATGTGCAAAATAGTCATGTGTTAAACCACTCTGCGCCTCATCTACAAACAGCACGCCCAAATTATAGGTGCGCTTTGTCTTTAGCGCTCTTGCGGAGGAATTCGGAAAGTAGCCCATTTCCTTGGAAACTCGCTTGATATACTTTTTCGTCTCATCGCCAATATCGCTGTGATTATTTAAGGCTTTGCTAACAGTTGCTACAGACACTCCACATTTTACTGCTATGTCTTTCATCGATATCATGTTTACCTGCCTCCTCAAATAATCCTGCGACACCTTAAACGTTTTCGCTTCTTTAGTATATAACACATTTGGGTATTTCTTCAAGCATTTTTTTTGTTTTTTTGTTACTTTTTTATAATAAGGCTAAAATACGCTATTTTATTTCCCTTTCTTTTTCTGATTTTGGTATTGATTTTGTATTATAAATCGAGTATACTTTTTTACACAGGGAGTACTTTGCTCTTTTCACTTAATCGTTTACTTGAGCTTCCTGGTTTATTACAAACAACAATCAGACTTTTAAGAATGGAGAAAACAGTATGAAATATGGTTACTTTGATGATGCAAACGCGGAATATGTCATCACTACCCCCAAAACTCCTTTGCCATGGATCAACTATCTCGGCTGCAAGGATTTCTTTTCCCTGATATCCAACACAAGCGGCGGTTATTCCTTCTATAAGGACGCAAAGCTTTTAAGGCTCACCCGCTACCGCTATAACAACGTGCCGGCGGATTCCAACGGTAAATATTACTATATCAAAGACGGCGATTCTATCTGGAACATCGGATGGCAGCCTTCCAAGACAGAGCTGGATTCCTATGAATGCCGCCATGGGCTTGGCTATAGCCGCTTTACCTCATCCAAGAACGGTCTGGAGGCTTCCTGCCTTGCATTTGTTCCGATGAATGATACTTGCGAAATCAATCAGGTCGTTTTAAAGAACACGTCCGCTTCCGCTAAGACAATTTCTTTATTTTCTTATGTGGAGTTCTGTCTTTGGAATGCGATGGACGACATGACAAATTTCCAAAGAAACTACAACATCGGCGAAGTTGAGGTCATCAATTCCACAATCTACCATAAGACGGAGTACCGAGAGCGGAGAAACCACTATGCCGCTTTCTCCGTCAATAGCACAATTTCCGGCTTTGATACGATTCGCGATACGTTTCTTGGCGAATATCGTGGGGCAGACAAGCCGGTTGTCGTAGAAAGAGGCCAGGCAGCAAACTCGATGGCCAGCGGATGGGCGCCGATTGCTTCCCAGCAGATAGACATCGTTCTTGCACCGGGTGAATCCAAATCTTTCGTTTTTGTGCTTGCTTATATCGAAAATCCGGATGAGGAAAAATGGGAAAAGCCAGGCATCATTAACAAGAAGCCTGCAAACGAGCTATTGTCCCGTTACCAGACTGATCTGGATGTAGACCGAGCTTTCTGCGAATTAAAAAAATACTGGAGCACGCTGTTAAAGAAATATACGGTGAAATCCTCAAACGAAAAGGTCGACCGTATGGTAAATATATGGAACCAGTACCAGTGTATGGTCACATTTAATATGTCGCGCTCCGCTTCCTATTACGAATCGGGGATTGGCCGTGGTATGGGCTTCCGCGATTCCTGTCAGGATCTGCTTGGGTTTGTCCATTTGATTCCGGATCGAGCAAAAGAACGTATTATTGATATCGCATCCACACAATTTGAGGACGGCAGCGCTTATCATCAGTATCAGCCGCTTACAAAGATGGGAAACTCCGATATCGGAAGCGGTTTTAACGACGACCCGTTATGGCTGATTGCGGGAACGAGTGCATACATAAGGGAGACCGGCGATACTTCCATTTTGGATATTATGACGCCGTTCGATAACGATGAGTCCAAGGCGACCCCGTTATTCGACCACTTGACACGCTCTTTTGACTATATCGTAAACCACAAGGGGCCGCACAAACTTCCATTAATCGGACGTGCGGACTGGAATGACTGTCTGAATTTAAACTGTTTCTCCAAGCATCCGGGCGAATCGTTCCAAACGTTTGGACCTTCCGAAGGATTTGTCGCGGAATCCATATTCATTGCCGGAATGTTTGTCAAATACGGTAAAGAGTATGCCGATCTCTGCAGACTGATCGGCAAGGATGCTGAAGCTGAGAGAGCCCTTAAGGAAGTAGATGCTATTTACAAGGCGGTGCTTGATGCGGGCTGGGACGGCGAATGGTTTATGCGCGCCTATGACGCTTACGGCAATAAGATCGGTTCTAAGGAATGTGAGGAAGGACAGATTTTCATTGAGCCTCAGGGCTTCTGCGCTCTTGCAGGCATCGGTGTGGAGGAAGGGCTTGCCAAAAAAGCGCTTAATTCCGTAAAGGAAAAGCTTGATACGGCATATGGCATCATGATTTTACAGCCGGCTTACACTAAATATCATCTGGAGCTTGGGGAAATAAGCTCCTATCCACCCGGCTATAAGGAAAATGCAGGTATCTTCTGTCATAACAACCCATGGGTATCCATCGCTGAAACCGTTATTGGACGCGGTGACCGCGCTTTTGAGATTTATCAGAAGACCTGCCCGGCATACGTGGAGGAAATCAGTGAAATACACCGCACCGAGCCATATGTTTACTCGCAGATGGTTGCCGGACGCGATGCGAAATTCCATGGTGAGGCAAAAAATAGCTGGCTGACAGGTACCGCCGCATGGACCTTTGTCAATATTTCTCAGCATATTCTCGGCGTTTATCCGACACTTAATGGTCTTTCTATCAATCCCTGCGTTCCAAAGGGCTTTGGAAGCTTTGAATTGACCCGCCAGTATCGTGAAGGGCTCTACCACATCAAGGTCACCAACCCGAACGATGTGGAAAAGGGCATCACAAGCATGAAGGTGGACGGCGCTGTCATAGACGGCTGCATCGTTCCTTATGAAAAAGGCAAGACCGAATACCATGTTGAAGTCACAATGGGATAATACAGAATAAAATCCGAAGGGGCTGTCGCTATGATACTTAGTGCGACAGCCCCTTTATTTATAAAAGTCTAAATTACGAAGCAGAGAAATTGCTCTACTCCACTGCGCCATAGACAATTTGTCTCATACGGCGGCGCAGACTTACATCGGCGCCTTCTTTAATCTGCTGAAAGTATAACAGCACCAGATCCTCCTTGGGATCGACCATGAAATAGTTGCCGGGCAGACCATCCCAGCCGAATTCGCCGTAGCTGCCATTGGATACGCCCGCTCCCTTGTCATCAAAAATCCGCATCAAATTACTGTAGGAATAGCCGTAACAGCTATCAAAGTAAATCGACCCGCGCTGCGCCTCATTGAGCTGGCTTGTCGTCATATAATCCACCGTCTTGCGTCCCAGAATTCTTGTGCCGTTATATTCTCCCCTGCCCGCAAGCATCAGGGCAAAGTGGGAATAATCCTCAAGCGTAGAACAAAGACCGGAGCCGCCGCCTTCAAAAGGCGTATACCCCGTAGCGGTAAAACAGTCAAAGGAGGTCATCATCTCGCTGTCTGCCGGTTTGAGCTCTCGTTTCTCATTTTTCCGGCAGTACATCGTGGAGAGACGGCCGATTTTATCCTGCAGCTGCGCATAATAGCCGGTGTCCTTCATGTTAAGAGGCATAAAAATTTCTTTTTTGAGAAAATCACTATAACGCATGCCTGTCACTGCCTCTACAACGCCGCCAAGCACATCCGCCGATATGCTGTATTTCCACCTCTCTCCCGGTTGAAAAAGAAGGGGTGCAAAAGCAATTGCCTCGCACCATTCCAGCGTGGAAACCTGCTCGCCTTCTGCCACACGCCTTTTGATATCATCGGACACCTCCATTAAATAGCGTCCTGCTGCCGTATCCGGTGCCGGATATACCATGCCCGACGTCATATTCAGGCATTGCTGCAAGGTAACCTCCGTCTGTGCGGGAACAAGCCCCAGCTCCGTTGTGACCATCATATTTCCAAATGCCGGAATATATTTTGACACGGGATCCAACAGATCAATGAGCCCTCGCTCATATAAAATCATAACAGCCGTACTCGTAACCGGCTTTGTCATGGAGAATATCCGATAAATGGCATTCTCCCTGTCTCCGCAGTAATGATTCTCAAACATCTGCTTTCCATGCCGATAAATCCGAATGGATGCCTCCTTTAATCGTTCGGCCTCCACCTCCTTTTCAAAAAGCGGATTCAAATATACAAGTTTGTTCTGATTCATGTCGTTCTCCTCCCCGGCAGCATAATATAATTATAATCCTAAAAGCATTCGAAATCTACCCTATTTGGGCTACTCATAGCGCAATGCATCAATTGGATTCATCTTCGCCGCCTTGTTGGCCGGGTAATACCCAAAGAACACACCGATTACAAGTGAGAATACAAGCGATACAACAATACTAAGTACGGATGGACTTGCCGAATAACCAAGCGCCGACGCGCCGATCATGCCGCCTGCAACTCCTACAAAAATGCCGATCACGCCGCCAACCAGGCAGATCACCATCGCTTCCACAATAAACTGGATACGAATGGAGCCGTTTGTAGCGCCGAGCGCCTTTCTCGTACCAATTTCCTTTGTCCGCTCTGAGATCGACACCAGCATGATATTCATAACGCCGATTCCGCCGACAAGTAGGGAAATGCCTGCAATAACGGAAATTGCCAGTGACACCGTCGAAAGCATATCCGTCATCGTGGAAACCATGGACTCCATGCTGAACGTACTCACCTGAAAGTCTTCATTATTGTGATAATACTTATCAAAAAAATCTGTAATTTCATCCATGAACGTTTCCGTATCCACGCCTGTATGTGTGATGGCCGTAAATGTGGAATACCCCGATGCGTTGTGAGTCTTCTGCTGTACGGACTTAAGCGGCACGTACATGGTCGTGGAAACATCCTCCGTCGATTCGGACTCAATTCCTGTCGAGCTATATTCATAAACGCCCGTAATCGTATAATTATAGAATCTCTGTCCGACGGTTACTTCAATCGTCTGTCCGATCGCGGCACTCATATCGCCTCCGTAGAGGTTGTTAACCAGATAATCCGATACGACTGCAACGCCCTTGCCGCCTTCCAGCGCCTTTGTCGAAAGATTGTTTCCCTGTAAAATCGTCAGCTCATTTGCTGTAAAATATCCCTCATTCACACCCATCACGGAAACATTTGCGTAATCGGTTCCGATCGCCACCTCACCGTTCCCAAGTGATTCGCTGATGGATAAATCCTTAACCTCATCCGGAAACTCCGATAGAAAGTCCTCTAACATTTCATCTGTAAAATAATCGTCCTCTGTCGCCTGCTTCTGCCAAGAGGGACCCCTGAATGTCATACCGCTTTCTGTCGTCTCCTCCTCCGTCGACTTCTGCTGCAAGCCCACCGTAACATTGTTCGCACCCATCGACTCCATCGAAGAGGTAATCGAATTCGTCAGCGAGTTGCCGACCGTCACAATCGCGATGACGGATCCAATGCCGATGATAATGCCGAGCATTGTCAGCAGTGCGCGCATTTTATTCGCCAGCAGAGAGCCAAAAGCCAGCAGTACGTTTTCAATAAACAGCATTCGCACCCCTTCCCTTCCGGCATCCGGTTATAATACCGTCTTTCAGGGTAAGTATTCTCCCTGTTTCCTCTGCCAATTCATTTGAATGGGTAATCAAAACAATCGTCTTGCCCTGTTCCCTGTTCAATCGATGGAAAATATCCATGATCAGCCTGCCCGTGCTGGAATCCAGCGCACCCGTCGGTTCATCCGCAAGGATGATCGCCGGATCGTTCGCCATCGCCCGCGCAATGGCAACCCTCTGTTTCTGCCCGCCCGAAAGCTCGTCGGGAGAATGCTTCATACGATCTTCCATTTCCACCATGCGCAAAAGCTCCTTTGCGCGCTTTGTCCGCGTCCCCCGCGGCGTATTGGAATACAGCATCGGAAGCTCTATATTTTTCAGCGCACTCGTTCGTGAGACGAGGTTATATGTCTGAAAGACAAACCCAATTTTCTTGCACCGAATACCGGACAGATCCTTGTCCTTTGCACGAAACATATCTACATCATCCAGCATATATTCACCCTCGGTCGGTCTGTCTAATGCACCAATCACATTCATCAGGGTAGACTTGCCGGAGCCGGACTGTCCAACAATCGAAACAAATTCTCCTTCATATACTTTTAAATCAATCCCGTGCAGCACCTCTAGTTCGTTTGGGTGACCAATAAAGAAGCGCTTTACGATATTTTTCATATCGATAATTACTTTTTCTTCCATGCCGCCTCCTAGAATCCACCGCCAGGACCGCCGCCGCTCGGGCCGCCGCCATTGCCGCCTCCGCCGCCGCCCATGTTGAACATCACAGACTGGGTATTCTCACCGCTTCCGTTCGTGCTCGCACTCTGAATGATTACCTGCATGCCCTCGCTGATTTCATCGGATAAAATTTCTGTATAATAATCACTTTCCATGCCGATCTCAACAACGATTGCGCGCTGCGCATCCGCCGGTGCTCCCTGACTTGCACTACTGCCTCTATTACCCGCACCACCGGAAGGTATCTTCCCCGGCATTGGCTGCCCTGCATCCGCTGTATCTGTTGACGCATCATCCTCTAAGGCACCGGCCGCGCCTTCTGCCGTAATAATACTCTCTGGCTCTGTCGACTCTGTGGTTTCATCGTCTGATCCGGATTCTCTGCCCAAACCGCCGTCAAGCACGTAAATCACGCTTTCACCGGCTTCGTTTTCTGTCACCGCATCGTACGGCACCGTCAAAACATCGGTCTTTTCATCTACAATGATATTCAGCTTTGCCGACATCCCTATTTTTAATCTGGCATCCTTCGTCAAGATGTCAATCGTAATCGTATAGGTCACACCCGAAGAACCTGATCCTGACGTAGCCGTTGGAGAAATGAAAGAAACAATACCCTCCAGCTCATCATCTCTTGTCGCATCCGTCTTAATAACGACCTTCTGTCCAAGCTCAATATCCGGAATATCGTATTCATCGATTTCCGTAGTGATCGTATAACTATCACAATTCTGTATCGTCATGATTTCTCCACCAGAAAATCCATTTCCATTTTCAACACTCAGAGACGTCACAATACCGCTGATCGGAGCGGTCACAACATAGTCCGATAAGCTTTCCTGATAATCCTCGAGCTGTCTTCTCAAATCTTCTGTGGAATCGCCCTGTGTCAGGGTAGACTTCTGATAGCTCTCATCCGCGCTCGTCAGGGAGTTAGCGGCGCTTCTCGTCGTGCTTGCCCGACTCTCCACAGCGGAGTCATATGCTTTCTGTGCGTTGACCTGCGCATTATAGGCGCTTGTAACGGAACTTTCCGCAGACTCATAAGCACTCTTAGCACTTTCATACGATGATTTTAATGTGCTGCCCGTAGAATTTACGGAAATTGACTGTGACTGCCCTTCATAAGGGGCATAATCCGCATAAGCAGATTCCATCGCTGCTTTTGCCTCGTCCCTCTTTGTCTTTGCCGTTCCATAGGCATCACAGGCCTCCTGCAGATCCGCCAGCGCATCTTCGACCTTTTCAGCGGCCGAGCTCATGCTCGTCGCTTCCGTTCCATATGTATAAATATATTCTCGATCCTGCGATTTTGCTTCAATTGCATCTTTCTGTTCGCTGACGCTGATATCCTCCTGTAAATCCGAGATCGTCCTATTAATGTCCTCATCGGAGAATGTAACAAGAATATCCCCTTCTGTGACTGTATCGCCTACCTCCACATTGACCGAGGTGATTTTCGTATCTTTAATTGCAGAAGACAATGTACGCATTTCCTGACTTTCGACCGTACCGGTCGTTGTGATGCTGCTTGTCAAATCCCTTTTTTCAATTGTTGTCGTCTCAATCTGCGAACCCATCGCCATCGTCTGCGCAAGCTCCTGCTTTGCCTTATAATTTCTATAAACAAAAAATAGAATCACTGCTATGATAATCAAAATAATTGGCACTTTCAGCTTGTTCAAGACGTGTCCTGCCTTCTGAAACACCTTTTGTGCTTTAATGCCCTTGTGCGGCTTTGTCTCCGGCTCATGTGCACTCAGGATTACTCTCTCCATCTCGCCGCCCTGTTCCTTCTCAATCCGCTCCTTTGTCTCTGCCAGCCCTTCCATTGCTGATGCCGACTCGGTCATATTCTCTTCCACGCGCTTCCTCCGTTCTCGTTCCTTGTATAATAGTCTGATTATAACCACACTATTAAATAGGATAAATAAAAAATGTGAAAACTATGTGAAGAAATAAAGAAAAGAATATAATTTCTTATCGCCGCAGATAAGCTTCCTTTACAACTGTCTCCGCAGGTTTTCCATACAACTCATACCGCTTATCCGAGAGCGCCGCATTCAGCGCATACTGCTTGCACGACCAATCCCAAAGACAAGTGCCGCCTACCCAATCTCGCTTTTCTATCGCAGAAAACAGAGCGCGATACCAGTTCGCCTGCTCTTCAAGAGCCAGTTCGCCCTCCAAACCCCAGTTGTTTGGAACAGCCGAGGACCCTTTCGTCGACATGCATCCGGCTTCCGCAAAGAAAAAAGGCTTTTCAAATTTCTTTACAACATTTTCGATTCGGTCAAGCTCCTTCTCCCAGTCCCCCAACGGATAATAGCCGCTTGAAGAAATGACATCCAGCGCATCCCACCACTGCACGTTGTCCTCTTGATACTTGTCCGTATTGTAGGAAACAGGACCGCCATATTCCTCTCTGACGTCAAGGATCAGCTTCCGCCATTCGTCTTCCCGCCGCTCCGTCTGCACCATCTCACAACCGGCAATGAACATTTCACAGCCCGTCCTTCCCGCAAGTCCTGCGAAATGAACCTGAAAAGCTGTATATGAGGCAAACCAGTTGCTCCATTTCGGTTCACAATGCACATCTCTGTCAAAATAATTAATATGTGCCCGCCACGTGCCGTCCATGCAATTCACGGTCGGCTTTAAAATCACCTTTAGTCCGATTTCATGGGCATACATGATGAATTCTGTCAACTCCTCATCGGACAGCGTCGCCTTCGTATCATAAAAAACCGTCTCGCTATGCGCGTTCTCCTGTAGCCCGTTAGGAACAAGCACGATCGTGTCCGCACCCGTACGCTCCTTTAAATGATCAAGACTGATTTTGGCTTCTTTTTTCTTTAGACTGCCGCGCGGTGCAAATGCGCCGAACGTGATTCCCTTAATAAATTCCATAGCCGCCTCCTGCTTTCAAATGCAACCAATTTTATTGTTTATAAAGTTTTATGTTTCTTATCATATCATTCAAGGTGCGTTCATGCTATAATGATCGTGCGAAAAAATGGTATAAATCTATTTTGGGGTGAATAATATGCAATATTTATTTGAATACAGCGATGCCTTTACGACTCCCTATGAAGCATTTTTACAGGATGGACAAACGAGCGGTTTTCCGATCAAACCTCACTGGCACTATTTTGTGGAAATTATTTATATTTTAGAAGGTTCCGCGATGGCAGACTGTGACAATAGTTCCTACATCCTGGAGGCGGGTGATTTGATTTTGTTTCCGCCCAAAACGATTCATTCGATTTATTCTACGAAATGGGCTGTGCTGCGCTATGCCGTCATCAAATTTGACTCAAGCAGTCTGACGATTTCCAACAGTTATACGCCAAAAATCCAATCCATCTTAGAAGGTGTCAAACAGGATCCCCTCGCCAATCTTTATTTCGGCGCTGCAGATATTCAGGATTTTCCGATCGAGAGCCTTTTTTGTGACTGCATCCGGGAGATGAAGGATAAGCAATACGGCTATGATATACAAGTACATTCTCACCTTTGCACGCTGATGGTCTATCTGCTTAGACACTGGCAGAAAAAAGGGTTCCAGCCGTGGGCGATTCCTCCTGCTTCGACGTTGGGAACAGGTATTGATACCATCACGGAGTATATCGATTCCCACTCGAGCGAGCCGCTTCGTGTTGAGGCGCTTGCCGAAATGTGCCATATGAGTTATTCCTATTTCGCAAAGAATTTTAAGCAGCTCTATGGAAAGTCCTGCAAGGAATATATTGAATTTATCAAAATCTGCAAGGCCGATGATATGCTGCTTTTCACGGACCTTTCCTTAAGCTTCATCAGTCAGGAGACCGGCTTTACAGACTGCTCACACTTTATTAAGACTTATAAAAAAATAAAAGGAATTACACCCAAGCAGCGGCGCATGGCGCACTCCTTGGGCACAATATAAAGACTATCTGAAAAAATCCCTCCCGAGAACTTAAAATCCTTAGGAGGGACTGCCCTACCTTCGCTCCTCTTTCTTCATTTCTTCCGACCACAACAACCTTTGCGCCTTCCGATGCAAATAGGATTGCAGAAGCCTCACCGATACCGGATGTTCCTCCTGTGACAATCGCAGCTTTTCCGTCTAATCTCATATCATATCCTTCCAGATTTATTGGTATTTTTAAAAAACTGTTATCTTTAGAAGCAGTTAGTATCCTAAGGCTTCGCCTGCATAATAAAAATCCATCGGCGCAGCCGGTGGATTTTTATATGTTATATGCCGTGCGTGACATGATTCGAACACGCGACCTTCTGGTCCGTAGCCAGACGCTCTATCCAGCTGAGCTACACGCACATTTTGTCACAATTTTCTTTGCGACGCTCTTAATACTACCATAATGAGCCGTCTAAGTCAAGCAATTTTCGGACGGGGAAGGCGACACTGATTATTTTTAATGAAGTGCAAGATTGCCCTAAGGTTATTAGCTCCATGAAGTATTTTTGTGAGAATGCTCCACAATATCACATTGCATGCACCGGTATTGGAGCAGATTAGAAACTAATGCGTGCACTATCTCGTAGTTCCTGTTAAAATATATTTGATGAAGCGTAGAGTTCTCGAAAAGATAAAATAAAATGGAAAAGTCTTGCAAGGGAAAATGCTCAATCCCCTGTAAAATAGGGTATTTGAGAAGAAATACAGGACTTAATAGGAGTTGTAAGAAAATGATTAAAGTACTATTCGTCTGCCACGGCAACATTTGCCGTTCACCGATGGCAGAGTTTGTGATGAAGGATATGGTGGAAAAAATGGGCGCGGCGGATCGCTTCAAAATTGCATCTGCTGCTACCTCCACGGAGGAGATCGGCAACGGTGTGCATTCCGGCACGAAGAATAAGCTTCGAACCCACGGTATTTCCACAGAGGGAAAGCGGGCGGTACAGCTCAAGCGGTCTGATTATGAACGCTATGATTATTTGATCGGCATGGATTCGTGGAACATCAGAAATATGATGCGCATTCTGGGCTCCGATCCAAAGCAAAAGGTATCCCGACTGCTGGACTTTTCCGACAATCCACGCGACATTGATGACCCCTGGTATACCGGGAATTTTGATACGACCTATGACGATATTGTAGAAGGACTGAACGGATTTCTGAAGTTTCTAAAATCGATCGCCCAATAGGGGCGATCGAAGAAACTCTACTCTCCCTCCACCCTTCTCCCGGTCCGATAGAATGTAAAGCTGCCGTTATCCAGAATTTTTCCGTCATCAGCTGTAATCCGCACGTCAAATACGGAGAGATTCTCACCCTGCCTAACTTCCTTTGCTTCACAATAAACATATTCTGTATTGATTGCCGGTGCCATAAAGTTCATGTTGCCATTCACTGTCATCACATACTGTCCGCCCATACATGCTACCATTCCGGCTACAATATCTGCAAACGAATAGAGGCTGCCGCCGTGTAGCATTTTATAGGAATTGGTTAGTGCCTCGCGATAAGGCATCCGCGCCACCCCATATCCCTCCTCTAGCACCTGCATTTCGATTCCCAGGCAATGGATGTATTCATTTTCCTCCATGGTATTGATCAATAATTCCCTTTTCGTCATAAAAACAACTCCTTTTTTGCTAATAATGATTTCAATCATATATCTTACCAAACTATATGAAAATATGCAAACAAAGGCTCCGTTTTTACTTTTATTCTATCAGCCGTTAAAATCTCCTCTTTACATGCAACTTTCTTACATCGTTCTCATATAATATACCTTCAGCAAGCCGCAGGCAAGCATCTGGCAATATGCAACTGCAATCAGCGTGCAAAATACAGTAAAGTTAAAATATCCCGCCACAATGCCAGCAATGATAATCACCACCGATGCGACCAGCATGAACGGTAAACCGGCCTTCGCA
>CAZBRY010000021.1:0-18105 GCA_964494285.1 uncultured Lachnospiraceae bacterium | reverse complement strand
ACATACTGCCGTTCATATTCATTATACTGCTCCTCATCCGGCAGGCTGTTTCCAGTGATTTGCTGCCTGAAATAAAGCAAACCAAGCAGGGTCGCCATCAACAGTATGATTGTCATTGTAACAAGAACAATCGTCAATATTTTTTCTTTTTTTGAGAATCGGTTACCCAGTTTTCTCTTCATCTCATCAAAACCTTTTCTTTATCATTATAAAAGACTTGAACAACAACTGTTCAAGCCTTTTTATTATAACGCAATTTCTATGAATAAGAAAGAAAAACTATTTATACGGTCTCTTCCTCTGTACTTGGCTCCGGGATACCCTTCGCCTTACGGAAAATCTTCATGAACTCCTTACCCGTAATGCTCTCACGCTCCAGCAGGTACTCTGCAAGCTCATCCATCAGTCCGCGATTTTCTGTCAGTAGACTCTTTGCCTCATCATAAGCTTCGGAAAGCACCTTCATGACCTCTTCATCCACCTGAGCCGCCGTCATATCACTGCACTCCATGACGGTTCTGCCGCTCAGATATTTATCCTCAATCGACTCCAGCTTCACAAGACCGAAGCGCTTGGACATACCATACTGCGTAATCATCGAACGGGCAATTCCCGTAGCCTGCTCGATATCGTTGGAAGCGCCCGTCGTCACGGAATCAAACACTAGCTCCTCCGAAGCACGCCCTGCCAAAGCAGTAACGATGCGCTCCTCCAATTCCTTCTGCGAACGCAGATGCTTTTCCTCATCCGGTACATACCAGGCATAACCGAGTGCGCCCATCGTACGGGGAACGATCGTAATTTTCTGAATCGGATCCGTATTTTTCTGTAAGGCACTCGCAAGCGCATGCCCGATTTCATGATAGGAGACAATTTTCCGCTCCTCCTGGCTCATGATGCGATCCTTCTTTTCCTTACCCATCATGACAACCTCAATCGATTCGAGCAGATCCTTCTGGTTGACAGATTCCCTACCATTCTTGACAGCGTTGATTGCCGCCTCGTTTACCATATTGGCAAGATCGGAGCCGACCGCTCCGGCTGTCGCCAGGGCAATTTCATCCATATCCACCGTATCATCTAAAAGCACATCTTTAGAGTGGACGCGCAGCGTTTCTTTTCTTCCTTTTAAATCCGGCTTATCAACAATAATTCTCCTGTCGAAGCGCCCCGGACGAAGCAGCGCCTTGTCAAGAATTTCCGGCCTGTTTGTCGCCGCTAAAATCAGCAAACCCTTAGAGGTATCAAAGCCATCCATTTCGGATAAAAGCTGATTCAACGTCTGCTCACGTTCGTCATTTCCGCCGCCGAATCTAGAATCGCGGCTCTTGCCAATCGCATCAATTTCATCAATAAAAATAATACACGGTGCACTTTTCTGGGCTTCCTTGAATAGATCACGTACACGGGAAGCACCGACGCCCACGTACATTTCCACGAAGTCAGAGCCTGCAAGAGAAAAAAACGGCACATGCGCCTCTCCTGCCACCGCCTTTGCCAGCAGTGTTTTTCCTGTTCCCGGAGGTCCTACTAATAGCGCACCCTTTGGCAGCTTCGCGCCGATCTTTACATATTTACCCGGATTGTGAAGGAAGTCTACCACTTCCTGCAACGACTCCTTCGCCTCGTTCTGTCCGGCGACATCCTTAAATGTAATGCCGGTCTCCTTCTGCACGTAGACCTTCGCATTGCTTTTTCCCACGCCTATCATACCACCGCCTTTTGACATCCGGCGCATGACAAAGCTCAAAACAACCCAGACAAGCACGATCGGAATAACGTAAGAAACGAGAATGGAAACGATCATCGCGGAGGAATCCGTTTCCTCCTGCTCAAACTTTACACCTGCCTTCAACAGTCTGTCCGGCAGCTCTGAATCGTCGACCCGGACTGTATAATAAATGATCGTCACATAGGAATTCGGCTGCTCCTTCGGCGTGATCGTAATCTGATCCGAGCCGATTTTTACGCCTTCGATTTCTCCATTTTCCACTTTTTCGATAAATTCATCATAGGTGATTTTCTGCGTGGAGGCACTCGACAAAAAGCTCCTCATGTAGGAAAGCAGAAGCAGCATGACCACAGAGGCAACCAAAAGAATAAACAGTGTCTGTTTATTCTGGGGCGGCTGACCTCCTTTATTATTCTGATTTTTGTCAGAATTGTTGTTGTTTTCCATATTTTTCTCCGTTTTCTATTATTCTCATCGTTTGATTCAATGGTTATTTTCTTTCTTATTATAGAGATTGTTTTTGGATAAATCAATATACTCTTTATGAAAAAAACTGCCTATTTCTAAACCTCATCTAAACTTTTTCTATCCAATTCCTATCTAATGGAATGCCGATTCATAGTCATATGAGACTGCAAAGTCGTATATATCTAACAGAGTATCGTAATAGGTTTCACCCGTCAACTCCTTTTTGCCGTCACGCATACACTCATACATATAGTAGTTAATCGGCTGATCAAAATGAGAGTAATCCCGGTAGTTGTCCAGATTGGTGATGATGTCGGTGTCATCCTGGAAATAAAAAACACGGACATTAGGATAGGACAGCAGCTTTTCAAACACGCGTGACAAGGCACAGATCTCCGCCGTCGTATTGCCGCGTCGCACGCTGTCGTCCCAAAACAGGATGCTGTATGGCGAAGAATAACAATAAAACGTCACATCCGGCCTGCTTTCAATATAGGGTGTGATACTCTCTAAAAAGGCATCGCTGTATACAAAATACGTATCATATACTTTCTCCGGCTCGGGCTTTAACAGACGTTGCGTAAAGTAAGTGCCACGCGCGGTATATTTGGAAAAATCATAATCATCCGCCCAGACATAGGCGGAATCCGCATTGAAGCCCTCCCGTACATTGTTTATTAGAAATTTTGGTAAGTATTCCATCAGCACCGATTTATTCCATAAATAATAGGTATCATCCAAATAAGAGCGATTAGAAAGGTAGGAAGGAATTGTGACCGGATAATCCTGCGGCGCATTTGTCAGTAAATAAGTATCAAGACTGAATATAATATTTTTCGTATTCTGCTTTTGCAGCGTCTCATCAAACAGCGGCGCATAATCAGAGAAATGTGCACCTTGCAAAGAGAGCTTGACACAACGCTTCCCAAAAAAACCATCCTCAAACCAGCCTGCTTCAAAGTTTTCACTCATGGAAGATCCGATCAGAGCCGTATCATACTCCATGTTGCGCGCAACACCAATCAATGCCGAGCGTTCGTCTGTTTCGACTGCGGCAAGCGTTCCAATCGGTGCATGATAATGGATAAACGGATCCACGATTAGGACGAGAACCGCAAGAAAGATAAGAATACCCAGTGTGTATGCAATTGTCTTGACCATAAAAGTTTTGTTGTTCATCACATTCCCGAGCTCCTAAAAATTTACATAAATAAATGTAGAAACCTTTGAGAGCGACAACACCGACCACACAAGCAGCAGCACGGTGACAGCCAAAATCCCTTTGGAGGGGCGAAAGTTGCGAATCCGTTCCTGCGTATTTTTCATGGTCGTACCGGCAAATACCGAAAAAGCGAGCACCGCAAGGATAACAGCCAGTCCTGAATAGTACAGCATACCGCCGGATGACTGCCCAATCAGCCATTGCAGTAAATTAGCTTCTGCCGGCGTGGCGGCCACAACTAATTTAATATCAATCGGCAGGAATTGAAAGGAAAAAAGCTGCTCCATAAAGGCATTTGCAGTCGCAAGATCCGGGGCTCTGAAATAGATCCAGGCAAGATTCACAAACAGAAACGTGCCAAGCCAACGCAAAAATCCCGGCAGCCTCCCCGTCCATTTTGCGAGAAGCTTGCTTAGACAGATGCCGATTCCGTGAATCATGCCCCAAATCAAAAACGTATACGCGGCACCGTGCCAAAGTCCGCTCAAAAAGAAAATGAAAAACATATTAAAATAGGTGCGCAGTCTTCCTTTGCGATTTCCGCCCAGTGGGAAATAGACGTAGGTACGAAAAAAACGAGTTAACGTAATATGCCACCGTTTCCAAAACTCCGCAATGGATTTTGCTTTGTACGGAGAGTCAAAATTGGCAGGTAAATCAAAATTTAACATCAAACAGATACCGGAGGCCATATCACAATAACCAGAAAAGTCAAAATAAATCTGCATCGTATAGGCGAGCATAACAAGAAAGGCGTTGCTGCTTCCAAGAGACGCAATATTGGAAAAGCCCCAATCCGCGTAGCTTGCGAGCGTATCAGCCAGCAGCACTTTTTTGGCAAGCCCGAATGAAAACGAAACGAGTCCCTTGGAAAGGCTCGCGTAATCCACCTTTTTTCGCAGCGAATCATTAAACTGGGGGATCAACTCCGTTGAAAGCGCGATCGGACCGACCGTGATCTTTGGAAAAAAAGAAACAAAAAGGGCATAATCAAGAAAGCGATAACGGACAGTAACATCCCTGTGACTATCGATGAGATACGCAATCTGCTGGAATGTGAAAAAGCTGATGCCCAGCGGCAGAAGCAGACTTGCATACGAGAATTCCATACCAAGTAATCGATTGAAAACAACTTCAAAAAATCCAAGGTATTTAAAGTAAATCAAAGAGGACAGATTTAAAAAAATACCGGCGATCAATGCGCACTTTCGGACAACGGGAGTGTACTCCTCGCGGAACAAAAGCATGACAATCGCATAATTGAGCAGAATGCTCGAAACAAGCACGGGCAACGCTTTTATATTCTGATCACTATAAAACCACAAGGACATGCACAATAAAAAAACCTTTGCGATGTCAAAGTGGTTTGTTTTGTTGATCATATGGTAGCCGACAACGACAAACGGCAAAAACACCAGCGTAAAAAAATAAGAATGAAAAACCATAAGCGTATCCTGCAACCTTTATTTTTTGGCTTTTATTGCAGCTTCAATCAACCCTTTGAACAGCGGGCGCAGACTGTAACGAAAACATATTTAAATGCCGCGCTGCTTACCACAACTCCTTAGGGTAAGCACCGGACTCCTTTAATTTTACGATGGATGCCTGTACGAACGGCTTATCCTCCTGATAAGTCACGCCAAACCAGCGGTCACCGGACTGAAGCACCTTGACCGTCGCCTTACCAGCCTTTAGCAGCTCATCAACGACAAATGGCAGATAGCATTCCGCCTTTAAAGGATTATTGGGAACCTCACGCTCAAAAAATTTCGCAAAGGATAATTCGGCCTCCCGCAAGAAGCTTTTTGTAAAGCCCCACATATTCATGGAAACGATACTGTCTCGGGAAATATCGGTATAATGCACTCCATCCTCCGTAAAAGCAGCGCCATGGGTCGTTTTTACAATTTTCGTCCGTTCGATAATATCCGTCAGATAGCCTTCTTCGTTTTTTGTGCAGATCCCTCTTGAAACCGATCCGTTTTCCGTCAGCGTATTTCCGAGGGCATAACCCACCATCGCATAGCGCTGCTTTTCATCGTCCTGATTAGCCAAAAGATGATCATAAATGACAGAAAAGGCTTCTCTTCCGTAAAAATCATCTGCATTGATAACCGCAAATGACCCGTCCACAGCGCTCTTGCAGCTCAAGATCGCATGTGCCGTTCCCCACGGCTTTGTCCGACCTTCCGGTACAAAAAAGCCCGCCGGAATATCGGTCACCTCCTGATAGACATATTCGACCTGAATATGGCGTTTCACATTATCGCCGATACAGCTTTTAAAATCCCGTTCGTCTTCTTTCTTGATAATAAAAACAACCTTTTCAAAACCCGCTCTAACCGCGTCATAAATGGAAAAATCAATAATCTTGTTTCCCTGCTCATCAATCGGATCAATTTGCTTTAGCCCTCCGTAACGGCTTCCCATGCCTGCTGCCATAATGACAAGTACCGGTTTATTCATTTTCTTACCTCCAGCTACCCTTTTTAATAAAGCTTCTTTCCTTTTTTGATCGGCTCGCTCGTTAAATCCACGCCGAGCCGCTTGAATATTTTAATATCGACCTCCGAAAGCATAACTGACGTATGCACCTGACAGCCCTTCAGCTTCGGAAGCTGCTCCAACGCAATTCTTGCATTCTCGTCCGTCAGCGCCGAAATGGATAACGCAATTAATATTTCGTCCGTATGCAGTCTCGGATTTTTCCCGCCCAAATATTTGACCTTCAGCTCCTGAATCGGCTCGATCGCCTCCGGGGAAATCAAATGCATGTCGTGCTCCACATTGCCAAGATATTTTAGGGCATTTAACAGCAGAGCTGCAGAAGCCCCGAGCAGATCCGTCGTCTTGGATGTAATGATAGTGCCGTTCGAAAGCTCGATCGCAGCCGTCGGCACACCAAGCAGCTCCGCCCGTTTTTTTGCCGCAACCGTTACCTTTCGGTCGTCCGGAGTGATCTTTGCCTGTTTCATCAGCAGTTCAATTTTATAAACCTCGTTTTCATCCGCTTCCTCATCAACTACCCTGTTTAAAGTCGTATAATAACGGCGAATAATTTCCATTTTAGAAGCGGCACAGCATACCTCGTCATCGATGATGCAGCTTCCAACCATGTTTACGCCCATATCCGTCGGAGATTTATAGGGATTCTCTCCATAAATGCCTTCAAAAATCGCAGTCAGCACAGGAAAAATCTCAATATCCCGATTATAATTAACCGTCGTCTCTCCATACGCTTCCAAATGGAATGGGTCGATCATATTAACATCGTTTAAATCCGCGGTCGCCGCCTCGTATGCCAGATTAATCGGATGCTTTAACGAAATATTCCAGATCGGAAACGTCTCAAATTTCGCATAACCTGCTTTCATGCCGCGCTTGTTATCATGATAAAGCTGGGAAAGGCATGTCGCCATCTTACCGCTCCCCGGCCCCGGCGCCGTAATGACGACGAGCGGCCTTGTTGTTTCAATATACTCATTTCTTCCAAATCCGTCATCGCTGACGATCAACGGAATATTAGAGGGATAGCCGTCGATCGCATAGTGCAGATATACCCTGACATTTCTTTTTTCGAGCTTTCCTTTAAATGCGGCCGCTGCCCGCTGACCCGCATAGTGAGTCAAAACAACGCTGCCCACATACAGCCCTTTATTTTCAAATTCCTGCATCAGACGCTGCACATCCTCGTCATAAGTAATGCCAAGATCATCACGCACCTTGTTCTTTTCAATATCTGCCGCATTGATCACAATTACAATTTCAGCCTGATCTGCAAGCTGCAGCAGCATCCTGAGCTTACTGTCCGGCTCAAAACCCGGCAGCACACGTGATGCGTGATAGTCGTCAAACAACTTTCCGCCAAATTCCAGATACAGCTTATTGCCGAACTTCCCGATTCTTTCCCTGATATGCTCCGACTGCGTTTTTAAATACTTATCATTGTCAAATCCCGTCTTCATCTTATCTTCCGCCCGTTCATAAAAATATAAGAGTCTGTTTACAGACTCTTTGCGCGCGAGTGGTGCCGTTTACGGCAAACTTCCAATCCACGAGCTGCGCATCTGTTGTTTTCTAATAGGAGATTTATTTTTATTTCCTATTAGAAGAGTCTGCCTGCAGACTCTTCTCGCAAATATTCGGCATGAGAGCAGCAAGCTCCCATACCGAATATTATTTTATCACACTTTGCAGCGTTATTCCATTGTAAAATCATTTCAATTGATTGATTTACCTGATTTCTATCAGCTTTCGTTCCTCCACCTTCGGAGTTGCTTCCTTCTTTGGAATCTGAAGCCTTAAAATACCGTTTTCAAAGCTGGCATTGATATCCTCCTGGGTGACGTTTTCGCCAACGTAGAAGCTTCTCGAACATTCGCCCGTATAGCGCTCTCTGCGGATAAACTCACCCTTCTTATTCTTTTCCTCATTGCTCTCGCTATGAGAGGCGGTGATTGTCAAATATCCATCCTTAAGCTCTGCCTGAATATCCTCCTTTTGAAAGCCCGGAAGCTCCAGATCCACTTGATAGCCATCCGCAAATTCCTGCACATCCGCATTCATGCCGATCGACTTTTTCCCCTTCTGTCCATATCCAAATGGAGAAAAAAACATATCGCTGAAAAAGTCATCTACAAAATTGTCCCTAAAAATACTTGGTGCTAACATAAGTCATTCCTCCTTCGACTCAACTAAATAATTTCCCATGGACTACATGGTAACTCATATATTATCGTTCCCAGCTTCACATTGATTTATCAATCCTTTGTCGGTTGATCAATCTCTGTCCGCCTCCGCAAAACAAAGCATATTGTTTGTCCTGTTATATAATATATACCACACATTGTTAGCACTGTCAATGGGTGAGTGCTAATTTTATAAATTATTTATACTTGCACTCAACTATTCCTCTGTCGGGGAGTCAAATGCAACTTCGGCAAATTTAGTGAATACGCTTTTCGGCGGAATGGCAATTCCCCGCTTTTCATCGCCAAGCACAATGATCGTATCGCCCGGATGAATATCGAAAATATCCCGTGCCTCCTTTGGAATGACAAACTGTCCTTTTTCTCCGATTTTTACAGTCCATGCATATTTCCCTTTTCGTGCCTTCTTAACCATTGCATCCCTCCTGTATGATTTGTATGATTTATGTAATCTTTATTTTATTTTGTTTGCACTCAAATGTCAATGTCTTTCCCAAAACAAAACTATGCTCGCATAAAAATTTTATTATATTAAGAAATTTAAAGGAATTTCCTATCTAATAAAAGTCCCATTCCCCTGATGCGGCGGATCTGGCAACCTAATACATCATACGAGGAATGGGACTTTTATTTATTTTTTATCCTATCGATCTTTGGCAGAATTTTCTCAGCAGAACGGATTCTCCGTCTTATAGAGCATTCCCTTCGGCTGGTTGAAACCGATTTCATCGACATCTACGCCGATGTATTTGAATACCTCATAAAGAGCCTTTCCAAAATGGCCGAAGGCGACTGCTCCGTGGTGAGGGTAGTTGCCTTCAATCAGCACGTGGCGATAGAAACGTCCCATTTCAGGAATCGCAAATACGCCAATGCCGCCGAAGGATCTCGTCGCAACAGGAAGCACTTCGCCCTGCGCAATGTAAGCGCGAAGCTTGTTGTCAGCCGTGCTCTGCAGTCTGTAGAACGTGATGTCGCCCGGAACGATATCGCCCTCGAGCGTACCCTGCGTTACTTCCTCCGGAAGGTTTCTTGCCATGATCATCTGATACTTCATCGAGCAGGCCGCAAGCTTCTTGGAGTTCGTATTACCGCAGTGGAAGCCCATGAACGTATCCTGATGCGTATAGTTATAGGTTCCCTTGATCGACTCATTGTACATATCGGCAGGAACAGAGTTGTTGATGTCGAGCAACGTAACAATGTCATCGCTGACGCAGGTTCCGATGTACTCGCTCAATGCGCCGTAAATATCAACTTCACAGGAAACCGGAATTCCACGGCCTGTCAGACGACTGTTTACATAGCACGGAACAAATCCAAACTGTGTCTGGAATGCCGGCCAGCACTTGCCTGCGATGGCAACATGCTTTCTGTAGCCCTTATGTGCTTCGATCCAGTCAAGCAGCGTAAGCTCATACTGTGCAAGCTTCGGAAGCACCTCCGGCTTCCTATTACCCGTACCAAGCTCCGACTCCATATCCTTTACAACATCTGCAATACGAGGGTCGCCATCGTGCTTCTTAAACGCTTCGAATAAATCAAGCTCTGAATTTTCTTCGATTTCAACGCCAAGGTTATACAGCTGCTTAATCGGCGCATTACATGCGAGGAAGTTCAGCGGTCTCGGGCCAAAGCTGATGATCTTTAAGTCGGAAAGGCCGACGATACCTTTTGCGATCGGCACAAATTCCCTGATCATGTCTGCACATTCCTCTGCCGTTCCTACCGGATACTCAGGGATATATGCCTTTACATTGCGAAGCTTTAAGTTGTAGCTGGCGTTCAGCATACCGCAGTAAGCGTCGCCGCGTCCGCCGATGAGGTCGTTCTGAGATTCCTCTGCCGCCGCAATGTACATAGCCGGGCCATCAAAATGCTTTGCGAGCAGCGTCTCGGAGATTTCCGGTCCGAAGTTTCCAAGATAAACGCAAAGTGCGTTACAGCCTGCCTTCTTGATGTCCTCAAGCGCCTGTACCATATGGATCTCGCTCTCTACGATACATACCGGACATTCGTAAATATCCGCTGCGTCATATTTCCTTGTATAAGCGGCAATGAGTGCCTTGCGTCTGTTGACCGATAGCTCTTCCGGGAAGCAGTCACGGGAGACGGCTACGATACCAATTTTTACTTTTGGAATGTTGTTCATTTTTATCCTCCTAATTAATGATATTCTATTTTTCAATTTCTTTATTTTACTAATCAGAGTGTTTCTTAATCACAAGTCAATTTCCATCAATCGCGCTCCGCTCAAACGTGCAGGTTCTCTCCGACAAGTCCGTTGAATGCACCTGCAATCGCGGCATCCTTATGCCCGATCAGCCACTTGTTCCTTGCAAACAGCAACTGATCCTCCGGCGTATACTCCGCGCCCTTTTCAAGATCCGTGTTCGTGCCCTTTGGCAAAATCACGACGACCTTAAAACGGTTGCCGTTCACATTACAGGGTGCATAATGCAACGTTGTCGCATAGCACTCTACCGCTGTTCCTGCCGGAATCAAAAATGCCTCCATTTTGGACGTGTCATACGTAAAATCATCCGTTATGTCCTGCTGGCTGCCCCAAAGCATGATCGCATCCGTTACGGCAACATTAATTTCGGAATCCCTATGATATTCCACCGCATTCAGCAATTCATTATTGCCATTGCAATATCCGATCTGAACCGGCATACCGCCATACAAGCTTTCCGCTACTGCCTTAGCCTCCGGACAAGCCTCCAGCTCTGCGACAGAGGGAACATAGATCACATCCTCCGGCAGCGGAGTGTCTCCCATCTTTTCAATGATGTTACTGAAATCAATTCCTTTAATGACTTTGCCATACTTTCTGAAAGATGGGTCATTCACACTTAAAACCTTCATGATAAGAACTCCTTTCCAAGATTTGTTTAATGACTAAACTAACTATCTTTATGCTACCACTTGTTTGAAATACAGTCAAGCTGTTTATTTCTATTTTTACAGGAAATTTTTATAATTCACTTTGTTTACTTGTTAAACTAAATAAGGTATACTAGTTACAAATGATTAAGGTTCTTTTTACTTTACAAAGACAAAGGGGTATTTGACTATGATAACCGGCAGTAAAGAACTAATTAGGGATATCAACTCCCATCTCGTGCTGGAAACGATCCTGAATAAAGGGCCTATTTCCCGCGCGGCAATTTCCAATAAATTAGGCCTGACAAAGGCGACGATTTCCACCATTGTTGCTGATCTGCTTGAAAAACAGCTTATCCGCGAAATTGGCAGTGTCGACACGTCCCTTGGGCGCAAGCCAATTCTTCTTGAATTCTGTAAGGAGCACGGATATATCATATCTGTCGATCTTGGCGTGAATTTTATTACGATTTTCACTTCTGACTTGAAGGGTAATAACTGCGGCCTAAAGCAATATGAGAACAGCCATTCACGATACAATATCATCGATGGTGTCATCGAGTTAATTTCACAGACAATCCGCAGTCTGCCCGCCACCCTGTTCGGTGTTGTCGGCATCTGCCTTGGTATTCACGGCGTAATCCATGAAAACCAGATTACCTTTACACCTTATTACAACTACGAGCATCTTCCGTTTGCTGAAAAACTGGAGAATTTCTTTCATATTCCCGTTACGCTGGAAAATGAAGCGAATCTTTCCGTTATCGGAGAGAAATCGTTTTGCTATAATGTACCGAATATGATTGGCATCAGCGTCCATTCCGGCATTGGGATCGGAATTATCATTGATAATAAGCTTTATACCGGTTTTAACGGAAACGCGGGCGAATTCGGCCATTCGATTGTGGAAGCGAACGGGCGCGAATGCCCGTGCGGTAACAGGGGCTGCCTCGAACAATATGCCTCGGAACGTGCGATCCTGCATGATTACGCGAGGCTCAAAAAACTTCCCTCGGTCGATATTGATGCTTTCATTGCAGCTCATGCTGCCGGAGACCCGGATGCAACCACTATGACTGAGCAATTCATTAAATATATTTCTGTCGGTATGAATAACCTCATCAATATTTTCAACCCGGATGTGGTTGTCATCAACAGTTCCTTTACGATGTATATCCCCGATCTCATTACTAAGATTGAGGCGCAACTGAAAAACCGGATGAACAAGTATTGTACGCTCGTCCCATCCGGTCTTCAGGATATCTCTATTTTGCTCGGCGGCGTCTGCATCTGCATCAACCGCTTCCTCGGTGTTGATTATCTGGAACCGAACAGCACCTTCACCGTCGGGTAGAGTTTTTTAAACTGCTGATATTTCTCTTCATATTTGGCAACCAGCTCTGCCTCCGGCTCCACGGCTCCGACTACCTTGACAAGCTGTCCTGCCGCTTCCTCGACGGATGTGTATTCACCGCAGCCGACCGCGGCAAGAATTGCGCCGCCATAGCCGGGACCCTCCTCGGATTCAATGACCTCCACCGTAATGCCGAGCACGTTTGCCATAATCTTTTTCCAAAGTGAACTCTTTGCCCCGCCGCCGCAGATTTTCGTCTTTTCTATTTGAATGCCGAGTGCCTTCGCCACTTCAAAGGAATCCCTGATACCAAATGCCACACCTTCCAAAACAGCCTGCGTCATATTCGCTCTCGTTGTATCCATCGACATGCCGATAAACATCGCCCGCGCGTCCGGATTGTTATGCGGGGAACGCTCACCCATCAAATATGGAAGGAAAAATACGTTGTTCTCACCAAGCTTTGTGACTTCCTCCTGCTCCTTTCCATACTCCTTCGTGCCCACGATATCCTCCATCCACCACTTGTTGCAGGAAGCCGCGCTCAGCATACAGCCCATCAGATGGTAATGCCCGTCGGAATGCGCAAAAGCGTGCAGTGCATTGTGGTCATCCACACAGAAGTCCCTGCTCGAAATAAAGATCGTGCCGCTCGTACCGAGGGAAATGTTGCACATGCCGTCACCGACCGTACCCGTGCCGACAGCAGCCGCCGCATTATCTCCGGCGCCCGCAATGATTTTCACCTCTTTAGGAAGTCCCAGCTCCTTCGCCAGCTCCGGCTTGATCTTGCCGACCACGTCGTAGCTTTCAAAAAGCGCCGCAAGCTGCTCCTCTTTGACCGAGCAGATTTCCATCATTTCCTTTGACCAGCATTTATTTTTTACATCGAGCAGCAGCATGCCCGAAGCGTCCGACATGTCCGTGCAGTGCACGCCTGAAAGCTTGTAGGCAATGTAATCCTTCGGAAGCATGATCTTATGGATCCTTGCAAAAAGCTCCGGCTCGTTCTCCTTCATCCAGAGCAGCTTCGGCGCGGTAAAGCCCGCAAATGCAATATTGGCCGTATACTCCGACAGCTTCTCCTTACCGATCACCGTATTTAAATAATCCGTCTCCTTGCCCGTCCTGCCGTCATTCCAGAGAATTGCCGGGCGGATGACGTTGTCGTCCTGATCGAGCACGACAAGACCATGCATCTGGCCGCCAAAACTGATGCCGGCAATTTCATTTTTATCACATTCGCCTGTCAGCTCCTTCAGTCCGATCAGTGTCTGCTCCCACCAGTCCTCCGGTTTCTGCTCGGACCAGCCCGGATGCGGGAAGCTGATCGGATACTCCTTTGAAACAATTTTCCTGATGCCGCCGCAGCCGTCCATCAAAAGCATTTTGACCGCAGAGGTTCCTAAATCGATCCCTATATACAACATATGACTGCCTCCTTACTATTCGCTGTGATTTCACTTAGTTCAGTGACTGAACTATATTTCTTTCAGCGTACTACATCGCGGCTCATTTGTCAATTACAACTATGATAATTTTATCATCGTGCAATTTCTGCCAGACGTTCGATGATCGGCAGGTGCTGCGTGCACTGGCGCTCGCATTTGCCGCAGGCGATGCAGGTTTTGGACGCGTCGCGTGTAATGCCCCAATGCATCTCCAGACGCGACTGGATATCCTCTTCGCTGCCGCTTAACAACATCTGGTTGTAGCTGTCCATATATTTTGGAATCGGAATGTCCATCGGGCAGCCTGTACAATAGCCGCAGCCGGTACACAGGTTGTTCAGCGCGACGCCCCGATCCGCATAGCGAGCCGCAATTTCTGCCGCCGGGCTTTCCTCAAGGTTTTCGACCGCTTTTACCGCATCGTCTACATGCTGCCTTGTCGTACAGCCCGCGAGCGTGACCGTAATTTCTTTATGGGAGGCCACAAACCGGAGCGCTGCCTGCGGCACAGTCAGCTCCGTACCTTCCGTCAGATAAGAAAAGGCCTGCGGATTCAACGGAATCATGCCGCCGCCAAGCGGATTCATGACAACAACTCCCATTCCCCTGTTATACGCCGCTTCGATGCCACTCTGTCTGAAACGGTAATTCAATGCATTGTAGCCGATCAGCATCCCCTTGAATTTCCCTGTTCCAACGACCGTTTCGATATCGTTACCCTGCATATGGGAGGAAAATACGATATTCCTAATCAAACCCTCTGCCTGCGCGTCCTCATAAAAGCGGTACAGCAGTTCCATATGTTTCTCCCACGACGGAAGATTTAACATACACCACATATGATAAAAGTCAATATAGTCGGTTTGCAGTCTTTGCAAGGAAAGCTCTAATCTTTTTTTAAATGCATCCTTCAAATCTCCGGCGTTCTCACCGCCATACGTACCGAGGTTTGCCTTTGAGGTGACATAGACCCTGCTTCTCTCCACCTGTGAAAGTGCAATTCCTGTCACGATTTCGCTCTTATCCTCGCAGTAAAACGGCGCGGTATCCCAATAGTTGATCCCCTTTTCAAAAGCATACAACGGAATTTCCGCACACTTTTCAAGCCTTCCCGCCTTGATGTCTTCCTCGTCATAGCGCATCGTGCCAAGCCCGATCGCCGACACCTTCATTCCCGTATTGCCATATTCTTTGTAATACATACTCTTCCTCCTTGTGCTTCTATTTTAATAAGCCTTTTATTTTTCAGTTATTGTACTTATTGTATCATTTTATTTTGGTTTCAACAATTATCCAGCCTCTGATTATTTCCTATGTATATTTTTTTAAGCCAACGGCAAAACAGCCCGGACATCCGGTAACCATCAGACGTCTGGGCTGTTTCTTCCCCCTGCTTTCATAAATTCTCTATTAAAAATAAATTCTTTCGATAAAAATACCCTGTTTCACAAAGATATGGAAACCTCCAGCGGCTTCACACCACATAGTTCGACGCTGACCTCATCCGGCTGACTGACACCGAGATAGAGCGTGAATGTATTGCTGTCCAGTATGTACTTTCCTTCCTCGTTTACGGCCAAAAGTGCGCGTGTGGGAATTGTCAGCGTGATTTCCTTTTCCTCGCCCGCCTTGAGCAACGTTCGTTTGAAGCCGCAAAGGCTATGGTTCTTCACAGCATACGGCGATTTCTGATCCTTAATATATGCCTCCACAACCTCTTCCGCATCACATTCCCCAACGTTCCTGATTTTGACGGAAGCCTGAAAATGCGATTCATACAGCTTTTCGGGTGCATTGCTGATTAGGACCGCAAGCTGCTCCTGATCTGTCAGCCTTGCGTCCGACAGCTCCACCTTTGTGTAGGTCAGTCCATATCCAAACGGATATTGCGCTTTTTCCGTGAGATAACGATAAGTTCTTCCTTTCATACTGTAATCTTCAAATGCCGGCAGCGCATCAAGCGAATCGTAAAATGTAACAGGCAGCTTGCCGGATGGCGACTTTCTGCCAAATAAGAGTTTTGCCACAGCCTTTCCTCCCTCGGCACCGGGATACCATGCCTGCAATATCGCCTTAATGTTTGAATGATTTTTTGCAAAAGACAGATCCATTGCGCTTCCGGTCATAACGACCAGTATAATCGGGGTTCCGATTTCAGCGACCGCCTCTAACAGCTTTCTCTGCGAATATGGCAGATTCAGATCATCCTTATCACCCGATGCATAGCTGTTGCCGGTATCTCCCTCCTCGCCCTCCAACGACTCATCCAGACCGAGGCAGAGCACAACAGCGTCTGACCTTTTTGCTACAATCACCGCTTCCGAAATGCGGTCATCCGGCCAAGCCAAATGCTCTACACGATCCTTAAACAAATGGCATCCTTCGGAATAAAAAACGCGCACTGAATTTCCGACTTCCTCTTGAATTCCTTCTAAAATAGTACAATACCTAGACGACGTGCCGTGGTAATTGCCGATCAGTGCTTTACGGCTGTTGGCGTTCGGTCCGATCACGCCGATTGTATGAAGCTGTTCTTTTGTAAGCGGCAGAATTCCGTCATTTTTTAAAAGTACCATGCACTTTTCAGATACTTCGGTCGCAAACTGCCTGTGTGCATCGCTTTCCACTTCCTCATAGGAAATGCCGTCATATTCACTGCCGTCAAACAGACCAAGCAGATATCTCGTCGTAAACAGCCTGACAGCTGCCTCCGTAATTGTCTCTTCCTTAATAAGACCTTCCTGACAAGCCTTGATTACATGTAAATAAATGTTGCCGCAGTTAAGGTCACATCCCTTGTTCAGCGCAAGCGCCGCTGACTCCACAGGTGTCTTGGTAACCATATGATGCTCGTGAAAATCCTTGAGCGCCCAGCAGTCCGACACATAGTAACCTTCAAAGCCCCAATCCCCGCGAAGAAGCTCATCCATCAGCAAATCATGCGCACAGCATGGCTGCCCGTTCGTACGATTATAAGCACCCATGACGCCCTCCACCTGCGCTTCCTTTACGCAAGCCTCAAACGCGGGTAAATATGTCTCATATAAATCCTTTAAACCAACCTCTGCGTTAAATTCATGGCGAACTGCCTCGGGACCTGAATGCACCGCATAATGCTTAGCACAAGCCACCGTTTTCTTAAATTCCCCTTCTCCCTGCAGACCTTCCACAAACGCCACACCAAGCCTGCCGGTCAGATATGGATCCTCGCCGTACGTCTCATGTCCCCTTCCCCAACGCGGATCGCGAAAAATATTTACGTTTGGAGACCACATCGTAAGCCCTTTATAAATATCCCGATCACCCTCCGCAGAATAGGCATTGTACATCGCTCTCGCCTCTGTTGCGACAACATCGGCCACTTCTTTTAACAACACTTCATCAAAGGAGGCCGCCATCCCAATCGCCTGGGGAAACATCGTCGCGGTGCCGGCTCTCGCCACACCGTGCAAACCTTCATTCCACCAGTTGTATGCCGGAACGTTAAGCCGCTCAATTGCAGACGAATCATATTTTAACTGAGAAGCTTTTTCCTCTAATGTCATCTGCGATACAAGTTCTTTCGCTTTTCTTCTGGCTTCTTCTCTCTTCATAAATTTCCTCTCTATACTCCACCAATCGCACCACCTCCGGCACGACCGATCGGTTGCTCTGTAAATCAGCCCTTTACGGCTCCCGCCGTCAGACCGTCGACGATCTGGTTGCTGAACATACAATAAACGATAATTGTCGGAATAATAGCAATAATAATTGCCGCAAACATCTGTACATAATTTGTATTGTATGGCCCAACGAATTTAGAAAGAGAAACCGGCAGCGTCTTTTTTAAATCATCGGAAATAAATACCATCGCAAGCAGCAACTCATTCCAATTGGCTACAAACGTCATCAGCCCCGTCACAAAAAGTCCTGTTTTGGAGAGCGGAAGCGCAATTTTTAGGAACACCTGATAAATCGAACAGCCATCGATACAAGCCGCTTCAAACAGTTCGGAAGGCATATTCTCGAAAAAGCCCGTCATGATAAAAACTGTGATCGGCAGTGAAAATGTCAGGTAAGGCAGAATCAATCCGACCAGACTGTTGTACATGCCAAAGCTCGAAAAGGTTTTAAACAGCGGGATCAGCACACAGTGAACCGGCACCATCATACCGATCATGAAATAGATCATGATTGCATTTGACAGTTTCCATCGCATCCTCCCGATAGCAAAGGAAGCCATAGATCCTATCACCATACTGAAAAGCAACGTCGTTACACAAACAATGATCGAATTGAGCGTC